>NZ_OY730250.1 GCF_963422545.1 uncultured Flavobacterium sp. | reverse complement strand
AATATTTAGGTTCTGCAGAATATATGCATTATTATAATCAAGCTCGTGTTAATGATGGTTTAGATCCAACATATTCTGATGAAACTATTTATAATTATTCAACAGGTAAAAATCCATATAGATATGCAGATGTTAATTATTATGCGCCGGAATACGTTAAGAAGTTTTACTTTAATTACGATGCAAATGTTGAGATAACAGGAGGAAATAAATCGGCACGATACTATACCGTTGTTAATTTTTCGACACAAGAAGATCCTTTACAAGATTTTGGTGAAGCTGCAAAAAATAATAATAACAGATTTAATGTCAGAGGAAATGTAGATCTTCGAATTAATGACCGCATTTCAGCAACAATCGGGACAAATGCAATATACAGTAATTCAAGAGGAGTAAATACAAACTACTGGAGCAGTGCTGCCACTTTGCGCCCTTATTTATTTAGTCCGTTAGTACCCATTAGTATGATTGAATCTAGTGATGATGCATCAATGACTCTTGTAAAAAACAGTAATTATATAGTTGACGGAAAATATTTATTAGGCGGTACACAGCTTAATCCTACCAATCCTTTTGCAGCTATATATGCCGGAGGTCACAACACCTTCACAAGTCGTCAGTTTCAATTTAATACAGGCATTAATGTTGAGTTAGGCGATGTCATTAACGGGCTGACATTTCATACTGATTTTGCAGTTGATTATTCTAATTCGTACAACCAATCTTATAATAATAGTTATGCGACTTATGAAGCATCGTGGAATAACTATGCAGGCAAGGATCAGATTACATCCTTAACAAAGTATGGAAAAGATTCAAAAACGGGTATTGAGAATATCAGTGGAAGTGCTCTTTCTCAAACGGTTGCTTTTTCCGGGCAGTTTAATTATGTAAAAAAAATAAATGAACATAATAATTTATCAGCAATGCTTATTGGGTCAGGATTTCAACAGAGTTTGTCCGGTGTTTATCATAAAACAAGTAATGCTAATTTAGGTTTAAATTTATCTTACAATTTTGATCAAAAATACTTTGCAGAATTTAACGGTGCATATGTGCATTCTGCCAAATTTGCCGAAGGTAACCGTGAAGCATTTTCTCCAACCATGTCTTTAGGATGGAAATTATCTGAAGAAAATTTCATGAAAGACTTGACAGCTGTTAATAGTTTAAAATTGAGTGTTTCGGCGGGAGTTTTAAATACAGATTTAGATGTTTCAGATTATTATTTATATGAAAGTATTTATAATCAAACAAATGGGTCTTGGTTCAGTTGGAGAGATGGAGCTCTTAACAGAAGTACAGATGCCATAAGAGGAGAAAATTTAGATTTAGGTTTTGCAAAGAGAAAAGAGTTGAGTTTTGGATTAGAAGGAGTATTCTTTAAGAATTTCATAACCTTAAATACTAACTTTTTTGCCAATGAAGTTACCGGAAATGTTATTCAGGCTTCAACTTTATATCCAAATTATTTTGTTACAAACTTTCCTAACACTTCATTTCTGCCTTATATCAATTATAATAATGATAAACGTATTGGGTTTGATTTTGATGTGAGATTTAATAAAAAAGTCGGAAATGTCGATTTAGCACTTGGATTTACAGGTACTTATATAAATACTGAAGCATCGAAGAGAGCCGAATTATACAGTGAGAGTTATCAAAACAGACAAGGCAAAGCTTTAGATGCGCTTTGGGGTCTTAGAAGTGCTGGCTTTTTTAGGGATGCACAAGATATTTCCAGTTCACCTTCTCAAACTTTCGGACAAGTCAAACCAGGAGATATTAAATATATAGATCAAAATGGTGATGGCATTATCGATAATAGAGACGAAGTTTATTTAGGTAAAGCGGGCTGGAATGGAGCTCCATTTACATTTGGTATCAATTTTACTTCTAAATGGAATAATTTTACCTTTTTCACAATTTTCACAGGACAAACAGGTGCTTATGCGATGAAAAACAGTTCCTATTTTTGGATGGATGGCGAAGACAAGTATTCAATTAACGTACGTGACAGCTGGACAGAAGAGAATAAAGATACGGCAATCTATCCAAGGTTAACTTCATTGAACGGTGACAATAATTTCCGTTCATCAGATTTTTGGATGTATAGTACAAATAGAGTAAATCTTTCTAAAGTACAGCTTACATACGATTTTCCAAAAAAGACACTTCAAAAAACTTTTTTTAATGAACTGAGTGTTTATGCACTTGGATCTAACCTCTTAACACTATCTCAAAACAGAGATGTTATGGAATTAAGTATAGGAGGAGCTCCACAAACCAGATATTATAACCTTGGTCTTAAAGCATTATTTTAAAATCAAAAACACTTAATTTAATTATTATGAAAGTAAAAATATTAATTTTTATATCAGTACTGTTTGTTTTTTGCAGCTGTGATGATTTGATTGATCCGGCAATAGAAAATAATAGAGGGCTTAATGATATGTATGCAGAAGCTGAATATGCACAAGGAATTCTTCTTAATGCCTATACAAGACTGCCTGGAAATTCCTGGTCATTTAATGATGTAGCAACAGATGATGCTGTAACGAATGATATATCAAGCAATTATCTTAAAGTAGCAACAGGTCAATGGACATCAAACTTTAACCCATTAGATCAATGGTCAAATTCAAGATCAGCCATTCAGTATTTGAATATTTTTCTATCTGAAGCTCCGAAAGTACAATGGGCAAAAGATGCAAATGTAAGCCTATTATTCAGAGATCGTTTGATGGGTGAAGCTTATGGACTAAGAGCTTTATATATGTATTATTTGTTGCAGGCTCATGCAGGAACAGCTACTAATGATAAACTATTAGGAGTGCCAATACTATTGGAGCCGGAAACTGCAAGTTCAAACTTTAATGTTGCCCGTTCGTCTTTTGAAGATTGTATGAAACAATTGTATAGTGATGTAAAAAAAGCTACTGAATTGCTGCCATTAGATTTTGAAGATGCAGGAACACTACCTCCCGGTCAAAATAATTTAAATGATTATAATCGTGTTTTTGGACAATATGCGAGACAAAGAATGTCTTCCAGGATTGCACAAGTTGTAAGAGCACAGGCAGCCTTATTAGCCGCTAGTCCGGCTTTCAGTACAGGAAACACAACAACTTGGGAAGATGCCGCTAAATATGCAGGCGCACTATTGAACCTGAATGGAGGAGTTTTTGGAATAGCTTCTAATGGATTGAACTGGTACAGTGATGTTGAAGAGTTAAAAGGTATGGGGGCTGGAATTAACCCTCCGGAGATTCTTTGGAGAACTGATATTGCTGATAGTAATAATTTAGAAAGTGATAATTTTCCTCCAACTCTTTTTGGAAAAGGACGTATCAACCCAACACAGAATTTAGTTGATGCTTTCCCAATGGCAAACGGTTATCCTATTACAGATGCCAGCAGTAATTATGATGCTACAAAACCTTATGAAAACCGTGATCCTCGTTTGAAAAAATTTATTTTAGTAAATCAGTCAACTGCCGGAGTGAGTAATTCTGTAATTACGACAGCTAGTGATGGTACAACAAATGATGCATTAAACAAGGTTGGTACATCAACTCGTACGGGTTATTATATGAGAAAATTATTGAGACAGGATGTGAATTTAAATCCAACTTCAATTAATAATCAGAGACATTATAAACCACGTATGAGATATACGGAATTGTATCTTATTTATGCCGAAGCTGCAAATGAAGCATGGGGACCAATAGCAACAGGTTCCATAGGATTCTCGGCCTATGATGTTATTAAGGCTTTAAGAAAGCGAGCTGGAATAGTTCAACCTGATCCTTACCTGGAATCGATTAAAGCGGATAAAACTGAAATGCGTAACTTAATTAGAAATGAGCGTCGTTTGGAGCTATGTTTTGAAGGATTTAGATTTTGGGATTTACGCAGATGGGATTCAAATTTAAATGCTTCAGCAAATGGGGATAAAATCCAAGGAGGTGTTCATCAAAAAATTACTGTAGAAAGCAGACTTTATAATGACTATATGAAATATGGGCCAATTCCATACTCAGAAGCTCTGAAGTTTAATGCTTTACTGCAAAACAAGGGATGGTAGAACATTAAGGTTCTGCTTAGTGTATAAGGAAATTTAATATAATTAAAGAAAAATGAAAAACAGAATATTATTAATGCTAACAGCTGTATTTGGATCTATGATTTCATGTACTAATCAAGATACGAATTTTGATAATTTTGATCATCAGTCAGTTTATTTTGCATATCAATTCCCTGTCAGAACTATAACATTAGGAGAAGATATATTTGATACCACTTTAGACAATCAGCACAAGTGCAAAATAATGGGAACTTTAGGCGGTGTTTATAAAAATGATAAAGATGTAACCATTGATATTGCTGTTGCAAATTCGTTGCCTGTCGGTTTCTTATTTAATGCCGGTGAAAATGAAATTGTTGCTATGCCAAGCAGCTATTATACACTTTCAAGCGATAAGATTTTTATTCCAAAAGGGGAGATTACAGGAGGGATAGAGGTGCAATTATCTGATGCTTTTTTTGCAGATCCTCAATCAATAAAAAAGACATACGTTATTCCTATTGAAATGAAAAAAGTAGTCAATGCTGATACTATTCTCTCTGGAAAAGCTTTAGTGCCCAATCCATTAAAGCTGCGAAGTACAGACTGGAGCGTTGCGCCCAAAGATTATATTTTATATGCTGTCAAGTATATAAATACCTGGGATGCTAATTATTTAAGAAGAGGTAAAGATATCATTACCGGAAATAATGGAAATACGGCACTTAATAAAACAGTTGTAAGACATAATACCTACGTAGAAAATGATCAGGTTTCCAAAATTAATACACTATCATTAAATACCATTGATTTTCCTGTTACTGTCAAAGACGCTAATGGAGTTAATATCAATTTTAATCTGGTACTAACATTTGATAATGAAAATAAATGTACAGTCTCAGGAAACAGTGCATCGTTTACAGCAAGCGGAACTGGTAAATATGTAAAAAAAGGAGAAAAAAATAGTTGGGGAAGCAAAGACCGCGATGCCCTTTATCTTGATTATAAAGTAAATTTTCAAGATTTTAATGTAGCTACAAAAGACACATTAGTATTACGTGATAGAGGAGTTACCGCGGCCGTTTATAATCCGGTTAAAAAATAATTTAAAATTTAAAGAAGATGAATAAATTATACAAAAGATTGCTATTGTCTTCAGTTTTGATGATAGTTGTGTCCTGTACAAACGATGGTACTTTAAAATACAATTATGATAAACCTGCCAGCATTGCCAATCAGGAAGAAATTAATGCTTATTCTGATTTAAAAAGCTATGTAGATCGAACTGCTAATCCTAATTTTAAATTAGGCGCCGGTATTTCATTGTCTGATTATACAAGTAAAAGTTTGATGTATAGATTAGTTAACAAGAATTTTGATGAGATTACGCTAGGTTATGAAATGAAACATGGCGCAATAGTAAAATCAGACGGAAAACTTGATCTTGACAATGTCAATAAATTATTAAAGGCTGCAGCTGAAGCAAATGTTTCTGTTTTTGGACATACTCTTTGTTGGCATGCCAATCAAAATGCAGCTTATCTAAATAATCTGATCGCCCCAGATGTTTTATCATCAACTGGTCCGGGCTGGGATCTGATAACTGCCGCAGATTTTGAAACTGCAGACGCATCAAATTATCAATACAATTCTAATGTAGTGGCATCTTTTACAGCTGCAGGTCAAGGTGCTAATGGAGTAGGCAGGGCACTAAAGCTAAATAATGCTGTTGTTCGTGCCAATGATTGGGAGGCACAGCTGTACTTAAAGTTTTCTCCAGCGGTACAAGTAGGTGAAAAATACACCCTTAAAATGGATGTGCGTGCTGATGTTAATGCATCTTCTCCCACTCAGGCACAAACTACCGCCGGCAATTATAAATATTGGGATTTCTTTGGCGCCATTCCTTATACGACCACCTGGACAACGTATACTAAAGAGATTACAGTTACTACTGAAATGGCAAACTGCGGAGCAATTGCCTTTAATCTTGGAAAGACTGCCACCAATTTTTATTTTGACAATATAACCTTGAAGAAGTATAATGCAACTGGCAGTATTCAGACAAAAGAAAAAACGCCTGAACAGAAGAAGACCATCATTGGTGATGCACAGGAGAAATGGATAACAGAAATGGTTAAAAACTGCGCTCCCTATGTCAAAGCCTGGGATGTTGTTAATGAACCAATGGATGATGGAAAACCCTATGAATTAAAAACAGGTGTTGGTAAAATAAATATGGCTGCTGATGAATTTTACTGGCAAGATTATCTGGGGAAAGATTATGCTGTTGAAGCATTTAGACTTGCCAGAAAAAGCGGTAATGCAACAGATAAATTATTCATCAATGATTATAACCTTGAGTATAGTACTGATAAATGTAAAGGTCTTATCCAATATGTAAATTATATCGAAAGTAAAGGACAAAAAGTGGATGGAATTGGTACTCAAATGCATATTGGTATTAATTCTGATAAAGATAAAATTAATACAATGTTCAAATTACTGGCTGCTACAGGAAAGCTTATAAAAGTTTCTGAACTGGATGTTGCTGCTGGACTTAATCCTACAGAATCTGACCTTAAAAAACAAGCAGATATGTATAAATATGTTGTGGATATGTATGTAAAAAACATTCCGGCAAATCAGAGATACGGAATCACAGTTTGGGGATTAACAGACAGTAAATCAGATTCTTCGTGGTTGCCAGGGCAGCATCAAGGTTTGTGGGATCTTAATTTTACCCGTAAGTTTTCTTATGCAAACTTTGCTGAGGGACTTAAGGGATTAAAATAAAATCAGTCGCATGTAATTCTGTAAAGTAAATACGATTGTTTGTTGTATTGGTTTCAATTAACAATCAAGTTAGTTTGGTTTGAATATTCTAGTAGACTCTAATTATTAAAGTGAATAGATAGTTGCTGGATAAGAAGAGTCTATTGGATATTCTGTTTAAATTATTTGTTATTGTTTCTGTCCATTGGTCAGCAGATCACGCTGATTGGGATGAAAGTCTTGAGAGAAATTTGTTCAAAAAGTAATACTTGCGATTTTAAATATTTGAAACTTCATCAGTATATTCAGTTTTTTTAAGCTTCTCTTCCATGTATGCTTTTGGAGCCATCCCATAAAACTGTTTAAAACTTGTGGAGAACTTTGAAATATTCGAAAAACCTACCAGATAAGCGACTTCCGAAATGTTTATTTGTTTAGATGCCAATAATTCACCTGCCTGTTTAAGCCTGATATTACGTATAAGATCCCTTGATGACTGGTTGGTTAATTCCTTTAATTTTCTGTGTAGATGCACTCTGCTTATTCCAATTTCGAGAGCAATCATTTCTACGTTTAAAGTAGGATCACTCAGATTGTTATTGACAAAATTCATTATTTTCTGAATTAGCTTTTCGTCAGCAGATTCCATTGTGATTTTTTTGATTTTGTCTTGCTGCGCCTGATTGCCACTGTAATTGTTTTTTAATAATTCTCTTGTTCGAATAAGATTTAGCACCGTCTTTTTTAATATTTCCATATTAAAAGGTTTCGTAATATATGCATCCGCGCCAATGTTGAGTCCTTCTAATTGATCATAATCATGGGATTTTGCTGTTAAGAGAATCACAGGAATATGATTAATATTGATGTTTTTCTTTACTTTGCGACAAAATGTAACACCGTCCATTATTGGCATTTTAACGTCACTAATAATAAGGTCTAAGGAGTCTTTTAAAACTATTTCCAAAGCCTCTTTGCCATTAGTGCTGGTAAGGACTTTATAATGCAGTGATAGTTCTTTAAATAAATATTCTCTGATTTCGTCATTATCATCGACAACTAAAATTCTTTTTTTACCTGCCGCACTACAATTAAGTGTCTGATCATTAGGTTCTAATGAAGGAATCTGTAAAGTAGGCAGTATTAAATCATTATGCTGCTCAAGAATATCATTATCTTCTTCTTTTTCTTCTTTCATATTCTCCATTCCCATTGGCAGCTGTATAATAAAACGGCATCCTGGAGCTTCAATATTATTTTCAGCTTTTATAGTTCCGTTGTGGAGTTCTACAATTGATCTTGTGAGATGCAGACCAATACCGGTACCTTCCGTATGCGTTGATATACTGTTGCTGGATTGATAAAAGCGATCAAATATTTTGGTAAGTTCGCTCTCTTTTACTCCTATTCCGTTGTCGGCAATAGTTATCGTAAAGCAAGAAATCTCTTTGTTGTTTTGAAATAGTTTTGAACCTTCCTCAAGAATAATTTCAATTTCACCTTCATTATGCACAAATTTAATCGCATTGGAAAGCACGTTCTGAATTATCCTGTCAAAATATTTTGGATCTATTCGCGCATATAGTTCAGACTTTTTGTAATGAAACTTTAACCTTATATTTTTTGTCTGAATCTGATCTTCAAACAGCAGGCAGATTTCTTTTAAAGAGTTTATAATTTCTGTTCGCTTAAGGTTCAGATATATTTGTCCCTGATCTATTTTACGAACGTCCATTACCTGATTGACCAGCTGAAGAATTTTTTCAGAATTGCGATGCATTACCCTGTATGATTTCTGTCTTATAATATCTTGATCCGTACTCATTAATTTTAACAAAGGATTGATAATTAATGAAATTGGAGATTTTATATCATGTGAAATGTTTGTCAAAAACTGAAGTTTAGCTTCATTTACCTGCTTGTTTTGTAAATGTTCCTGTAATTTTATTTTAGTTAATTTTCTTTGATTAATCTGCTGTATAGTAATATATGCCAGACCAAAAAAGACTGCCCAATAAAACAATTTGGCCCATATTGAAAAATACCATGCGGGATGTACAGTTATTGTCAGTTGGCGAATATTTGAATATTTGCCATAGACTTCGGCTTTTACCTGAAAATTATAAGTTCCAGGTTCAAGATCATTAAATGTGACGTTGTTTATGCCTTGCTGTAGTTTATTCCAGTTGTTATTCTCTAAAGAGTAGAAGTAAGTAATATGACGCTGATTGTTAAAATCCATAGTAGAAAATTCAATGCTAAAAGAATTGTCCTCGTGTCCCAAATCGACTGTTTTGGCATCAATAAGAGCACTATTTACTATGTCAAACAGGTCAGATTTCATGCCTTTTTTTACCGATTTATTTTGAATATAAAAACCCGTTATATAAACATTAGTACATTTTTCATTATATTTTATCATTTCAGGATCAAAATAGGTAACACCTTTCATTCCTCCAAATATGATCTGACCTTTAGTGTCTTGAAATGAAGCATTTTTACTGAACTCATTTCCCTGAAGACCGTCATTAAAATTGAAATTAAAAAATTTTCTGGTTCGTGGGTTGAATCTTGATATTCCGCTATTTGTGCTGATCCATAAATTACTATTTTTGTCTGCCTGTATTGCAGAAATTATATTACTTGGCAAATTATCCTCCGTTGTATAAATGATGGGCTTTCCTTTTTTTGGCTGATAAATAAGCCCCTCAGATGAACCAATCCATAAATTTCCCACTTTATCTTCATGTAAGTCATATATTATTTTTTTGGGAAGGATATAGTTTAATGAACCTTGTTTAATGTATGTCTTTGTTTTCAAATCCATACAATAAAGCCCGTCATAAGTTCCGATATATAGTTTATTATTTTTGGCAGGTAAAAGGCAGTTCACACACCAATTTCCTAAAGAATTTGTACTGTCTTTTGGGTTTGAATTATAATTGGCTACTTTATGAGTAGTAAGATCCATACAATATAGTCCTGAACCCATAGTGCCTATCCATAATTGTTTATTCTGATCTTCGGCCAGGCTATAAATGTTTTCTACGGGTTTATTTTCTTTACTTAAAATAGTATCTATGAAGTCAAATTTGTTAGTACTGCGATTAAGTTTTGCTAATCCATGCAGGTAAGTGCCAATCCATAAATCATTATTTGAATCTTCAAAAATGCACAAAATAGCGAGTCGGTTGAAACCATTTTTTTCAAAAGTGTAATGATATTTTTTTTTATTCTTATCTGAAATACCATAAAGACCGCCTCCATCAGTTCCGACCCATAAAATACCTTTTCTGTCACGAAACACTGACATGACACAGCTCGATCCAATGATATTATTGTTTACGGACTGATATCCTATGTAGTTAAAATTGTTTTCTTTGGGAGGAATCTGCAACACTCCTTTTTGGTATAATCCCATCCATAGATTTCCTGTCCGGTCTTTAAGGATAGTATGAACTTTGGACATTGAAAAATCAAAATTGGCAACATTAAAGTTAGCGATCGAAAGCTTCTTTCTTTCAGGATCATAATTATACAAGCCCATTCCGTCAGTGCCTATTAGTATTTGATTGTTTTTAAGCAAAAATAATTTTTTAATAGGAAGTGATTTTGAGTTTGCAAATGACTCAAATTTCTGCTCAGATCTGTTGTAAATAAAAAGACCGTTGTTAAGTGTTCCTAAAAATAAGTTTCCCTTTTTATCTTCGCAGATACTGGTAATGTTGGTCAAATAATCTTTTGAAAGAAAAAAATGTTTTATGTTATTATGACTGTCAATCCTCCAAAGCCCTCTGTCTTGTGTTAAAATCCATAAATTTTGATTTTTATCTTCATAAAGATCATGGATCATCGTGGTAGGAATCTGGATATTCAGATGATTTGCAACTGGAGTCTGTTTTTTAAAATCAATTTTAAAAATGCCATAACCAGATGTTCCAATTAATAAATCGCCATTTTTTCGCTGTATTATGCAACTGACATGAGGAGTAAATTTTGTATTGGTATTATCTGTCACCGGAATTTCACTAAAAGAATCCGTTGCATGATTATAGATTTGAAGCCCATCGATAAAACCAAAAAATAAATTTTTGTTTTTGTCTTCAAAAATTGACTTTATATAGTTATTAAGAACAGTTCCTGCATTGTTTTTTTCGTGTTTGTAGATAACAAACTTTGCTCCATCATAACGATTTAAACCATCTTCAGTAGCAATCCAGATATATCCTTTACTATCTTGGTACATAGAATTTATCAAACTGCTTGATAATTGCGAATCTGAAGTATATAATATTCCTGATTGAGACTGTGCCTGGCAGGAAATCAGTAGTGATATAATTATTAATATTTTAAAGGTTTTCATAAAACATAATAGGTTACAAAAAAATGATTTTAAAATGATGTATATAGAACCTGTAAATGCACCAAGAGTTTAAAGAAATAAACAATCTGAAGCAATTGATGTATGAATTAAATTAAAAAAAAGAACATCTTGAATTCTCTCAATAAGCGGTTATTTTGATTGCCTGCTATCTTCTTAAAGAAAAGTAAAATGGATTTTTGTATGTTTTAATACTATAAAGCATCATAAATTACTTTAATGGGAATGATATTGAGAGTATTTTTTTATATAGTCTAGTTGACTACAATTTTAAGGGATATATTTTATATCAACAAATTTTTGAGTAATAAATGATTTAGGTTTATTGAGTTTGATTTAAAATTTTGGCATTATAATTTGTTTTTAATTAATAAAAACACGAAAAGATTGAATAATGTTTATTTAGCGTGTTTAAACGTGAAAAACACACTTAATTTGTTCGATAACTTTGTTTTTTATTGAAAATTCTGTAATTCTTTGCTGATTTTTTTTTTATAAGTAATTTCTGTTCAAAAGTAACTACCGGAAAAAAGAGGTCACCTATAGTTGCACACAGAAAATAGATGTTTTAATATATTCGAACCTAAACTTGGTAGAGTTTTATTTCCTGAATTTTTAATTGTTCAAAATATCTTGTGCCACGATTCTGCCACAAAATTTAAACGGGTGAAATATCTTTAAAAACCGTCTTAACTTTTTGTGGCAAAAAAGGTATCCTTTCCAACAATAAACGGTCCTTAATTATTCATCAATAACTGGTTATATAATATAAGTAGTTTAATTCTCATAACTATTTAATTATTAGTATTTTAACAAAAATACTACAAATGTAAATTATTGATAATCAAAGATATAAGGTATCAGGAATTTACACTAAAGTTTGTCTCGTTTTATCATTTATTTTTTAACTTAATTTTGATTAAATAATTAATTTAAAAGGTCATGAAAAGCATTATTATTTCCAATTTTCATCCTATTCTAGTTGGTAAATTATTTGATCAGGAAAAACTTAATCAGTACACTAAGTTTTTATATTATCATTTCCAAAATCTTCCAAATTTGGACAATTTAGGAAATGTTAATATAGACGAAGAATCGGTTAATTTTAAATTTATATCAGATCAGGTGGATAAATATTCCGTTTCTGCTGATAGTATTAATAGCAGACAAAGCATAATTTTTGAAGAGGTTGAGGATTTTATTGAAAATATAATGAAAATTACTTCCCCTTCAGAATATCATTTTCCCACTGGTTTTGAAGTTAGATCAGGGAATTCATTTGGACCGAAAATTGAGGTTCGAATGGAATGGTTTAAAAAAAAAATGGGTTATGTTTTTGACGAATTTTATTCTAATACAACCACAAAACCTGAAAACCTTATTCATGTCACTTGCTCTGGCTATTCTTCTCCCAGTGTAGCACAGGAAGCGGTTATAGAAAGAAAATGGGAGACCGTTCAGGTAACACATTCGTACCATATGGGTTGCTATGGAGCTTTTCCAGCCATTCGAACAGCCAGTAGTCTGATATCTGCCAGTCCAATTAACGGAAGAGCAGATGTGGTTCATACGGAGTTATTATCCGCACATTTAAATCTGACCGAGTTCTCTCCTGCAAATACAATGATTTGTTCCCTTTTTGCTGATGGATTTATAGGTTATTCTTTGCATGAAGAAAAAGCATTCTTGGATGATGATGCAATCGCTGAAAAAACAGGCCTGCGAATTTTAGCTTTTCATGAAGTTATAATTCCAGATTCATTAGAAGATATGTCTTGGGATTTAGGAGAATATAATTTTTTGATGACACTTTCTAAACGTGTTCCTGTTTTTATTCGTAAAAACATCAAATCCTTTTTGACCACACTTTGCAAAAAAGGAGGAGTAAATCTTGAAGAAGAAAAATCTAAAATGCATTTTGCAATTCATCCGGGAGGGCCTAAAATTATTGATTATGTAATAAGCGAAATAGGATTATTAAAAGAGCAGGCTCATTGGTCTTACGAAGTCTTACGTGCTCATGGAAACATGTCTTCCGCAACAATTCCTCATATTTTTAATGAAATTGTAAATGATCCGGCCATTGAATCAGGAACTAAAGTTGTAGCGATGGCATTTGGACCAGGACTTACAGCTACAGGACTTTTGCTTCAAAAGTTATAGTTTTTGCTGTTTTGTAAACTATTCACTTAAGTAATAAATTACAATACGCTGACAGTTAGTAATTTGTAAAATCAGTGAATCCAGAAAAAAGTTAAGGGATCTAGCATCCTCCTTTGTACCGATAACCCTTTCCGTTTTCTGATCCCATCTTGTCATGTTCCACTTTTGTTTAGTGGAAGTTTCCTTTGGAATACCGGTATCAGGTCTACTAATAAAAAGGTTCGTTTTGTACCATAAGGTTTGTCACCTAAAACCCTCTACATAACCTGTTTTTTGTTTTATAAAAAAACCGCCTCAAATTTGAACTGAGACGGCTTTTTTGTTTATTGTGACGGAATTTTTTAAAAATTAACCCATTTTAAAGCTAACATAAACTCCAGTTTTTATCCAGAAATTCATCCTCTCCAGGCTCCTCTGTCTTATAAGCAATTGCTTCCGGAATAGAGGTCTTAGGTATGTTTACATGTACAATGGTATTTTCTTTAATGCTGTCAAGCTGTTTCAAAATTTCCTCGAGTTCGTCGAGAGTGCTGACTTCAAAACCTTTGCCTCCAAATACATCAACGAGTTTTGCATATTTCCAACGGTGCATTTCGTTGTAATCATAAACGTTGTTTAAATCGGGAACGCTATATTCTACCTTGTCTGCACCACGAAACGGATTTGGATTAACAAGCATTTGTTCAATACCATAAATACCATTATCCAAAACAAAAACAATGGTGTCGTGTTTCAGTTTATTCTGTGTAGATATGGCCTGACAGGTTTCCTGAAAAGCACCGTCCCCAACAAATACTACCGGCCTTTTATCAGGTCTGGCACATTTTATTCCGGTTGCCGCAGGAACAGAATAACCTATCGAAAGCCATGATGCCTGTGCTACGAATCCGTTAGGTTCTGCAATACGGATGCCCTGGGCACCCAATAAAGGAAAACCCGCATCGGCAACCACTATATGGCTCTCGTCTATAAAATTATTGATTCGCTTGAAAAATGTATCATAAGTAAGTTCCGGTTTTCCTTTTTTCATTATGCTGTCATCAGCTACAAAAAATGATTCAGACAGCTTGTTTGCACCATACATTTCGTAAGCACTAAAGGTAACTTTGGTAAGTTCTTCTTTCAGGAATATCATAAAATCTCTTAGCGATACATTGGCTATATAAGAAGCACCAATCCTTACACCGCTGTGGTTGGCAAGTACAGTATCTTCCTTCCAGACATCAAAACCACCTAGGTTTTTGCCGGTGGTCCATACGCCAAAACCAATTTTTAGCTGGGCTTTTTCGAATTGTTCTTTGACATCTTTTGGTGATGCCTTGCCATTAAAAACACCTTTGAACTTAGGATGGTTTTCGGATACGATTGATTTTCCGAGTATAGAGGTTACAAATTCTGTATTGGTAGTTTCGATCAGATCCAGGAATTCTTTTTGAATACCGTAGCGCTGGATCTCAATGCCGCCCCAGAAAATAATTTCTTTTCCGCGTGCCATTGCAGCTACTCTTTGAGCTGCCTTGCGTGCACTTGTTTGACATTTAGACGCCTCTCTTTCTGCCAATGGAGTGACAGGAGGATTGCATTCCATTCGCCATACATCTTCAAAAACCTCAAGATAAACCGGTCTTCCATATAAAATACAGGCATTCAGCACTGCATCAATTTTATAAGGAGCATCTGATGAACCTGTGATTTGTTCTGCCGCAACGGTAACGTTTCGGAATACATTGATGTTACTGTACATATCACCTGTCATATGTGATGCCAGCATGCCCTGAACGAGGCTTCGCTGCTGATCTTTGTTGGTCGGAGCCCCATTAATGACGAGCACGGGACAGTGCTCTACATAAGAACCTGCAACCGAATTGAGCAGCGTAAATGCTCCCACGCCATACGTTACCGCTACTGCAGCGAAACCGTTTTGACGTGCGTAGGCATCAGTGCAATGTCCGGCGTTTATTTCATTCGTGTCGTTAACGATTTTAATTTTTGCATTTTTGTCTTCATGAATCGTATTTAAAAACGGCGCGGTATAATTGCCTGCAATTCCAAATAAATGCGTAAGCCCTAATTGTTCCAGGCGTATTTGCAGGTATTTTGCAACGGAGATTTTTTTCTGTGACATCTTAAAATGGGTTATTCAGGTTACCGGTATTTTCGTTGACTTCGAGTGCAGTGCGGATTCCTGACTCGATGGCGCCTTCAATCCAGGCATGTTTCAAGGAAGTATGCTCACCGGCAAAATGTGCTTTTCCATTCCACTCGGTTGAGATGATATGACGTTGCAATAATTGTAACTGTCCCGGATTAAATATTGCCGCTTCACCATATGCATACGGGTCGCGCATCCAGCTTTGTGTTGCGGCACCAATTAATTTTCCGCCTTTGTCTTTATAGTCCTTGATGCTCGAGGTAATTACGGCAAGGTCGATAATACGCTGCTGTTCCTTCTCGTCATCGGAGTGCATGATGGCCAGGTTTTTAAGCGCATAAAAATACCTGTCATCGTCATCCATAGAATCCCAGCGGCTTGCTTCGTCAGACCAGCAATAAGATGCCAGTACGACACCATGCCCTTTACTTCCCAAATCATTGCTCGGATAATAGGTGAAACGGTTCGAAAAATCAGTAATCGTACCGCCGCCAACAATATTATAAGGTGCTTGCTGCCACCATTTCTCACGAAATTCCAACAATATTTTAGTAGCAGAATCGTAGTGCAGTTCCCGGATTGCTTTTCGTTTAAGCTGCTTGAATTGTGGTGTTACATACACATGTCTTAATGCCGAAAAGGGTATGGTGACAATCACTTCATCAAATTCAAGGTCACCGACAGGTGTTTTTAATGCTTTGAATCCTGCGTCTTCATAATACTGAGGGTCACGTTTTATTTCAATATCCACTTCTATCTTTACCTTGTTGTTAATGAGCATCATTTTGGTCATCCTGCAATCAAAATAGGTGTTTTCTTCTAGACTATGAGCTTTAAAGAATGCATTTGGCAGCATGTCGCTTCCGCCAACAATTTCCATAAATCGAGTAGAATCCTTGATAATATTTTGCTCAATAAAACTCTGGATAAAATCATAGGCCATTCTGGACTCCAGATTTTGCATGACCCCAATCATCTCGATGGCATTCTCTGAATACATCGAATTTTCTTTTAAGAAACGACGCATCGAATATTCTCCGTAGCGCTCGATCAGCAAAGGCCAGTTTTTCTCAGGATCTTCTGCAATAAAAGCCTTAAGCGGATTAATGAGATTAGCCATTAACTGGTCGGCACGCATGTTTTCGCTGCTGCCCAGATGAAAGTCCAGTAGTTTGTTTACATCGACAACCGTAGTTTTATCTTTTGGAATATATTCATTCTGGACAACACGTTTGCGGTTAACATAGAAAAGGGAATTTCTAGTAACATCCGGCTCTGGTTTAGTTGGGTCCGCCTGATGTGCGATTGCCTGTTCTTTATCGACAGACAGATAATAAAAAGGCTCGGTTTTGAGTCCGAGTTTATCAATGTATTTGAGCACCATCTGGTGTATAGTCGGGATACGCATTGCACCAGCTTCACCATAAACACTGTCGTCTTCAAAATATTTTTTGTTTTCAGAATTCCTGAAAGTCTTGATTCTGCCGCCAACACGGGTGTTTGATTCTACTATCGTAACATTATGGCCGGCCTGTTTTAACAGACCTGCGGCTACCATTCCGGCCATTCCGGCACCAATGATTAATACGTCTTTTGGTTTATCCGTACGAGGGATTCCCTCGTCAATGTACTTTAAGTATTGCTGGATAATAAGGTCGTTGTCTTCGTCGAGTAAGCCGTGTAAATAGTTTTCCATGATGGGGTAGTTTAGTTATTGGTTTATTCTTTTTGTGAATGAAATCCTTTACAAATAAACTCAGTAAAATCCGAATTTTTAAGCGTAATTCTACCTGTTTTTATATTGTAGAATAGGGGATTTTTAATTCTCCAGATCAAAAGCACTGTTTTTTTGTATGACAGCAATCTTATTTTATTGTTTTGCTCAATTTAAATTTATAATCCAAAGGCGACACCAATCAAAGATGGCAAACCTTCATTATATGATTAGGAGATGGTCTTTCTGCTATAATTATTTTAGAAAGAAAGTTTATTAGAGGTCTTTCTGGTTTGTTTGAGGAATAATCGTTCCTCTTTCAAAGTTTTAATGATATAAAATGTATAATATATTGATTTGATAATTGTTTTTCGAATAAAAAAAATGGTTATTTTTTATTTATTATGTTTTTTAATTGATAAAAAAATATCAAATTACCAATTTACCCTGCTTTTTTTTCCAATTTGACCCTGCTGAAGCACTCCAACTAAACATTACTTTGTATTTGTAATTATAACAGTAAATATTGTTGGATATATGGGAGTATATATTATGGGGGAGGTTTAAAATTGCTTTTTTAGTCGAAAATGTAAAAAGCAGATTTAAGTTGCTTATGTCTGTTTGGTAAAGCTAAAATTACAAAAAGTATTCTTTGTTTTGATATTGAATCATCAGTAGTTTCTTACTATAGAATTGCAACTACAATTCTATAGCTATTTTTTATTTCTATTAACTAAACAAATAAAACCTATGAATAGACCGTACGATTAATGGCAGAATTACATTATACAATAATTAAAGTCTTTGATTAATTTTTGAAAGCAGTAATTTCAAATAAAAAGAGAATCTAATGGTTTTAAATGCAATGCTTGACTATTATGTAAATATTCTTAAAAATAGATTTTTGCAGTATTGTGTAATGAGTCGGAACAGAATCCAAAATATTAATTAACCAATTTAAATTATTTTATGTCAATGAAAAAAAAATATGTATTTATGGTTGCTATCATTTTATGTGCTTGCTCAAAAGATGAGGTTGCAGAAGTTAATCAGGCAAATGCAGGGAGTAATGAGTCTCAAATTAAAAATATGGTATTAAATAATAGTGCTTCTACTGCTAAGGTAGGAGCTGCGTCGATTGCCGGGTTGAATTGGGCAGATGGACGGGATAATTTTGTAGACGGCTGGGTTATTATCTCAGGATTGGAAGCGGGAGACAGTTATAATACAGTTGTTGCGAAAACTGATGCAGTATTAAATGGTTTTACAAGTAAAATAAGTGGAGTTAATACGATACGTATCCCAATTAACCCGCCTTCTGTTGCAGAGAGTTGGTGGGGCAGTTATCAAGGAGTAATAGATAAAGCGACCAGTAAAGGATGGAAAGTAATTATTGCTTGTTGGGAATCTTCATCCTCAAAAGATGGTATCATTGATAATACAACAGCTTTTTGGACTATGTGGAATACAGTAGTAACTAAATACCAAAGTAATGGGAATGTATATTTTGAACCATTTAATGAGCCTCATGGATACACTTTATCACAACTAACGGGTATTTATTCTCAATTTCTTTCCAATTATTCCGGTGTTCCAAAAGGAAGAATAATCCTTGATGGAATAGGATATTCTGAGAATGTTACCGGACTAGGAGCAGATAGCCGTTTTAATGGTTGCTTGCTTGGATTGCATAATTATGCTTATTGGGCTACCAGATCCGTGACTCAATGGAGAGCAGATTGGCGCAATCGAATAGGAAGTTATGGCAGTCGTACAGTGATTACTGAATTTGGCGCAACAATGAATTCAGGTAAAGATTATCAAAATGGAAATCAGTCTGATAATGAAATAGCTTACATAGTAGCAACCAGTGATGTCTGCAGAACAGATAATATTGCCAGTGTTTATTGGCCAGGTTTAAGAGATAATGATTCCTATAGTTTATTTAATAGAGGTGGTAGTGGAACTAATATTTCTATTAATACAGTGAGCAGTACTGGTGTATTTCGTGTAAGATATGGCTGGGGTGAGAATTAATTAAAATAATTTTAAAAAAAAATAGGTAGAAAGAAGGTCGGCAATGACCTTCTTTTTTAGGTTCTGTCGCATCTATTCAATAAAAACAGGACTGAATTAGAGTAGCTAAATTTATGCTGTCAGAGAACAAAATGATTTAAGGATACTTATTTTCAGGGTTTAATTTTTTGTTTGTCCTGTTATGAAGTTTTACTGAATAGATGGTAAATTTGAACTAAATTTAAGTGATCATTTCATTTTGATAAATAGATGATCAATTGTATTGGTTTTTCCAGATGGGCGAAGGGTATGAAGTACTTGTTGTTACTGATGCCTGCGGTGCTGTAACAACTGAAGCACACAATGTGGCAATCCGTTTTTTGGTTCAGGTTGGAGTTGTACCAATTAACTTATTAATCATATAAAAATATAGATTATGGAAAATGCATTAGTTAATTTAATGGAAGAGAATTTAGCCCGTGTATGGAGTGAAAGAGATGCTGTAAAAAGATTAGAAGCAATTGAGAATATTTATACTTCAGACAGTGCCTTGTATCATGTAGGGGATCAAACAAATGGACGCGAAGCTATCAATAAGAGTATCACCAGCACGCTTGCTAATATGCCTGCGGATTTTATTTTCTTTAAACTTAAGCCTGTTGTCATCAATAATAACGTTGGCAGGCTAATTTGGGGTGTTGGTCCAAATGCTCAATCGCTTGTTGCCACAGGAATGGATATTGTTGTTTTTGAAAGTGGCAAAATAAAATCATTATATGTGTTTCTTGATGGTCAGGATGGAAAAAACGGATAAAGTGAACATAGGGTTTGAAGTAAGCTGATCACTTGGTTTTAGTTTAGAAAGAGTACCTTAATTTTTGTGGCAAACTTTGCGTCTTTGTAAAGCTTCTTCCTGTGCCGCAAACTATTTACGCTAATATTAAACTCCCTGATAATGTTCATTATTCTCTATTTCTACCTTTGGTAGTGGCGGGTGTAAATATTTTTTTAGCCTATATATTGGAAGATAAGTAAACAATATCGAAAGTAGACCTGCAAGAACAGCATCTAGAATGGCCATAATGGTAGGATCCAATTTATGGTTAATAGTTAGGCTCTGCTGCGCAACGAGTAATACAGATAATACTAGTAAACCGGTTATGATGCCGTGTAGCAGACATAATTTTGCTATAAATTTGTTTTTATTCAGGTTACTGTCTATTGCGACTTCGATTGATTCTTGTTCGGCGGCAACAATAACCCGTTTAATGATATCCATTGTCAGGATTACAGGTAAAAATATGGCCATTGGCAATGTTAAACGTGCTAAGCTTTGGGGGCCGGTAAAAAAATGAGTATACCCCAATTCTTGAAAACTGGCATAAGCAATAATAAAATTGAAACATACGTTGGGAAGGATATAGTAAATCGCGCGCTTTCTAAGAAAGCGCTTGAGGGTTGTTTTTTTTGGCTGAGATGCTGTTGTCATAAATAATTTATAAGGATAAAGTCAATAACGCTATGGCCTTATCTTTAATTTTTAAGGCTTCTTGTTTAGGCAGGAAATCTTGATTGGACATCAACGTAAAGTCCATTTGATCACGATAGGTAGTCGTTACTAAAGTGTTTGAATTTAACCAAGGAAATGCTACTGTTGGACTAAAGATATCTTCCAGAATGAAATTTTTGTAATTATTCGGGATCTGAAGGCTACCCATATTAGAAAGCGTCAGATCGTGTCCGCCCCGGCTTGATTTTAGCAGTGCAATCATGCGATTGGCCAGAGGGTGCATCTGTTCACCCATCCATAGCAGTTCCCTAGCGTCCATTTTTTCTATTTTTTGAGTAAGATCCTTTTTGATCTGTTTCGCCTGGTCCAGTATCTGAGGGGTTTTCTTTTTTAAGGACAGCTCTACTGTTGGGGCAAAGGCAAACATGTGATCTTTTTTGATTTCAGGAATAAAATGGCGGATATCAATTGGACTAATTACTTTTTCTTTCGCTGATTTGCCTTGTACGTCTTGAAAAGCCTGCATAAATGCTGTACAAAGAATGGCATGTACAGAAATACCATTGTCTTTACATTTCTGCGTTACAACAGCTGAATCTGTTGGATCTAATTTCCAGTGAATGGCATAATTTTTTCCGAGATTTCTTTTTTTATTTTTCCGTTGCAGCAAAAAGAAGAATTTTGCCAAAAGTAAATAAAGCTTTGCTTTGCGTGCTTTTTTTTGAATATCAAACTGTGGCGATAAAAAATGGTTTACCGATTGAAATAGTTGATAAGGTTCGAGATCAAGAGTCGGATCATCTATTAAAGCAAGTAATTCCTGCATCAGAGTTACCATGCTCGTTCCATCGCAGATACAATGTGGCGATACCCATAACAATTCGGACAACTTTTCTCCTTTGATCCATACCAATTGAGCCAAAGGGGAGTCTTCATCTTTAAACTGCCTATACCATTCCTGCTCAGATTCCACTAACCAATCTGTATCTGTTTGACGTTTTACGATGCGAAGCGGAATGGGTTTCATATTTTCCCTGATGACGAAAACAGGATGTTGCTTATCCTGTAAATCAATTACTGCACGAAGCAGGGGGTGCTTCTTTTGGATTTTTGCTAAGGCAATTTCGATGTGTTCTTTTTGAATTTTACCTTTGATTTTTGCAGTAAATACACAGTTTAAAGGTGTGGTGGCATCAATATACATGATTCGTTCCACTAATAAGAGTTTTCGCTTGATCATGAGGCTGCTTTATAATTTAGTCGGCGTTTAATAGAATCAATTATTTCATCACGAATGGATAAGGCTTCGTGATAAGGCAAATAACCTTCGCTTCCCATAAACGTGAAGTCCATAACACCTTGATAAGTGGAGGTGAGTATCGTCGTTGTATTGCCTAGTGGCCCAATAACTGATGGGCTGATAATAGTTTCCAAGGTAAAGGATTGGTATTGATGGGGTATCTGAATACGTCCCAGGTTGGAAAACATACAATCATTAGATGACTTGCCTCGTTTTAGAAGCTTTGTAAAGTTGTTTAATGCATTATGGGCAGATTCCATAACCATCAGGACGATATAGGGATTAAGTTTGGCCGTTTTGCGATCTACATCACTCTGCATTAAACGCAAATTTTCTAAGAAATCGAGTTTGGGATTGGATGACATGACGATCATCAGGCCGAAGGCGAAAATATGATCTTCTTTTACCTGGGGAGCGAAGCGCCTTATATCTACTGGACAAGAAATTTTATTAAAGGATTTGTTTCCGCGTACTTTTTTAAATGTATCCAGTAGGATAGCACTTAAAAAAGTATTGACCGTGATTTCTAGTGATTTGCAGTGGGAAATAAGCTGTTGACTTGTGGTTGGGTCTAATTTCCAATGAATCAAATAGTCTGTTTGCCGATCAATCGCTTTTCTGCTGACGGGAATACATTTGATCGCTAATGTTGCTAGCTGACCAATCATTTTTGCCTTAAACTTTTGCCTGTTATTTTTTAAAATAGGTGCAGGAACAACGTCCTGAATACCTAATATAGGATTTTCTGTACCTATATCTGCTGCCGGATCATCCAATACTTTTAAAAATTCATAAATTAAAGTCATCGCGGCGGCGCCATCACACAGGCAGTGATGGAAGACAAGCAACATATCTGAGCGATCTTTTCCTTTGATCCACACCAAGCGCATCAAAGGTTTGTTTTTGTAATCAAAGGGCGTATGCCATTCTTGTATAGATTCTTGTTGCCAGTCATCTTCACTTTTTTGATCCACTATACGGATAGGAATGGGATTCGTTAGTTTAGGCACCTCAAACCATGGGACATTCTTCTCATCAAGATGGATGCATGCCCGTAACCAAGGATGTTTTTTCTGAAGTCTGTCTAAAGCATACTGAATATCTTTTTCGTCAAATACACCGCGCAGTCGAAAAGAAATAACGACATGGAATGGTTCTTTTCCTTCGCCTAACAACATGCGCTCTCCAAATAACAATCTTCTTTTCATATTTTACATTGTAGCTAATACCGAACGTTCTTGTTTTACAAAATCTTCCAATAATGCAACCGCCCGGTCATTACCACCTGCTGTTAGGAAAGCGGTTTGAACTTCTTTGGCGGCATTTCTGTATTTAGGGTTTTCTAAGAGCTCAAAGACGGTCTCCCTCAGCGCTTCTATTCGAAGTCGTTTGTATCGGATACTGATTCCACAACCGGCCTGTTCAATCAGCTTTGCTGTATGGAAGTGATCGTAAGCGATTGGTGTAATCAACATGGGCAGACCATTGGTAAAGGTGTCGTTCACGGTATTGAAACCGCCATGACAGATCACCATATCCATATGAGGCATCAAAGTTGATTGAGGGACAAAACCATTTACAATAAAATTAGCGGGCCAGTTGTCAAATATTTCAGGTGGTGTTGCTGCAATAATAGTAACGGGTTGATCTGCAAATGCTTCAATAAGTTTACCGAAAAAAGCTTTCCGAATATCAACTAATAAAGTACCCAATGACACAAATATTTTTGGCGTTGTGCTGGCTGCTAATCGTTCCCAGTCAAAAGGACTATTATTGGGACGGCCTTTGACTGGACCTACAAATTTCATGTGTGACGGTACGGTTTCAAAACCTGCAAATGCTTGCGAGGTGAACACCAAATTTAATTGATGAGAATGTATAAATATACCCTCATCAAGAATACCGACCTCTTTTTGTAGCCTTTTGATTAGATTTTGTTGCCATTCAAATATTTTAGGAGAACTTTTCTCTGTGTCACCCATGACATCTGGTGGTACAGGGGTTGTTGTTACAACGGGTATATGATGTTTATGTGCGAATAAAGCTCCACCAAAGGTGATGCAATCATTGATGATTACATCAGGTTGCCAGTGACTGAGTAGTGTTTCTAATCCTGGCATCATCATTTTAGCAAATGGAACATAGGTTTCTTCCAGTGCTAATTTCATGACTTCCGGTCCGGAACAAGAAGGGCCATCATCTTGTCGTTTTAAGATCTGCTGAAGTTCATCCTGAAAGGGGATGAGATCTTCCTCTGGATAGATATAGGTTCCTCCTGTTGGAATATGTTCCTCCGCTAGTGGTGTAATGCCAAACCATCTGACTTCATGACCACGAGCAAGTAAACTAGCGCCCAAACTTAATGTTGGACTGATATGTCCAAAAAAGGGTGGAATAACAACGAGAAATTTGGCTAGAGTTTCGACAGAGGACTGGGCGGGAGCTATGGCGTGTTCAAGTAGATCGGCTGCGGTCTTCGTTCCGCCCGCCTCTATAAAAGATTGACGAACTTTGAGGGCGGCTTCACGATATTGTGCCTGATTCAGGATATTATGAACACTATTTCTTAGGTGATTTGCTTTAAATCGGTTAAAATTGAGACGTTCACCTGCACCAGTACGTACTACACGTCCTGCAACATGTGATTGATCATATGCAATTGGAATAACAACGAGCGGCAGACCATGTGAAAGGGCTTCTGAGACAGTATTGTGTCCGCCATGGCACACGACAGCATCTAAATGTGGCAGCAAATCCAATTGTGGGATTTGCGTATAGACCATAAAATTTTCAGGCCACTTATCAAATAGAGCTGAATCTGAAACAACGACAACCGTTAGATCTTCGTCTTGAAATGCATCGATTACCTTTTGAAAAAACGCTTTCTTATGCTCGTGGTCGAATGTTGTACCGATACTGACTAAGATTTTTTTCCTTGGATTACTTTTCAGCTGCTCCCAATCGAAAGCACAGGGTAAACGGCGTTCTGTTAATACCGGACCTGTAAATTTATAGTTTGAAGCGAGATCCATTTCTCCAAAGAAATACTGGGAGGTTAACACTAAAGTAAGAAGATCCGAACAATCCAACGATCGGTTTTCTTTGACACCAAGTTCTTCTTGCAGCGCCATGATTTGTCTGACTTCCCATTCATGTACTTTCGGCAGCTCACTGACAATTTTGATTGCTGCCGGGGCTGTTACAGAAGTTGCATAAGGACGATTAACTTTTTTTGCCGCAATTGCCGCGGCAAATAATTGATGATCACCAATTATTAAATCAGGTTCGTAGGCTTCCAGGAGCTTAACGATTCCTCTATAACAATGTCTGTTTAAAGGAATCAATACTTCTTCGTATAAAAACTTGATACTATCAATGCCGTAAACGATCTTTTTTGAAATGATATCCAGGTATTGTTCGCTCTCTCTTTTTTCTTCGTCTGTCTGATCGTATTGGATAAGCAATAGTTGTCCGCCTGCCGGAAGTTTGGCGTTTAAATTTTGGTCAAGACTGATCCACGCTACTTTATGTCCTCTTTCTAAGAGTTCGGCACCAATGCTCAATGTTGGATTGACATGACCAGTTAGCGGGGGAACAACAAATACAAATTTAGCCATAGTTTTGTAATAAAGGATTAGTTAAAAATTGAACAATAATTTCTGCTATCTGAATGGGATCCTGAATGGGAATATTGTGATCTCCATCGATGAGTTTTAGCTCGGCTGTACCGATTTGAGATTGTAACCATTCTCCTGTTGGTTTGCAATTGGAAGCTGATCCATATAATAACAGGGTCGATAGCTGTAATTCGGAAATAGGAAGCTGATGTAGAAAATGCTTTTCTTTAACCATATCTGCTTTGATGCTGGTCTGGTTAAATAAAAACTCGTACAACCGATGGTTTTTTTCCAATTGTCTTTTTCCCATTTTTACTTTTGTGGTGTCCGTAAAATTGGCTATATAATGTTCGAGAAATTCCTTGCTGTAAGCTTCGATAATATCTCGTGCTTTTTCATCTTGCGGATCAGGTGCTTCGATGATCACCAATTGATCTAAACGTTTAGGGGCTATCAATGCCGTTTGGAGTGCAATAAGCCCCCCAAAACTATAACCAACAAGTTTTGCTTTTTTGATTTGGAGGTAATCCATCATTGCGATTAAATCAGATGACATATTTTCTAAATCATATCCTTCTAATACGCGTTCACTCCTGCCATGACTTTTTAAATCATACATTACCACATGAAAATGCTGCGCCAAAATAGGAGCAATATTGAAATAATAAATAGAAAGATTACTAAACATACCGTGGATGAGTACCACGGTATCTTCGGCATCTTTATTTAGTTCTTGTACGTGAACTTTTTTATTATTAACAGTAATTATTGGCATTCGTAGATATAATTGATGATGTTATTCAGATCAAGATTGATTAGTTGATCAAGATCCATAGAAGACAGCCAACCCGTGAAATCAATTTGATCGCCAAAGTGTGCTTTGATTTTTTCTGAAAAGGAAACAATCTCTATACTGTCCATTTCCAGATCTTTAGTGAACGAACTTTCTGGCGTGATATCCATCTCTTCTACAAATTCTTCACCGATAATTTCTGTAATAAAACCCTTTAATAGGGTGAATAACTCCTCATGATTCCTTTTTAATGTCGTGTTTAAAGTGTCCATCCGATGATATAATTTTGGTGTTTGACTGTTTTGATTTCTATTTGATCGATCCATAAATGATCTCCTTGTATGCGAGCTACTTCGTGTTTTTTTGGATTTCCTTTTAGCCCCGTACCCAATAATTTTCCATAAGCTTCTTTTGCTACCCAAAATCGGGTGGTCCATTCAGCTTGATCGCGTTCTTTTAATAAGGCTAATTCTGCATCGGTGAAGACCAATTGATAAAATTCAGGGCTGCGTTCGGCAATAATTTCCATGTCGATGCCAACAGGTTTATCCTGTCGTGCAATGGCTACTGCATCTTTTCCTTTATGTGCCAATGAAATCTGGATCTGTTCTGTGGCATTACCTTTGAGATAAGGTTTGCCGACTTTATCAGAACAAATTTCAAAGGTTATGGGATAACTGGGTTGATTTTTCTGTTCACTCAATACATGACGTACGGCATCTTTTACTGCTACGCGACTTACCATCCAATTCTTTTTACGGTTGGGCAGGAGTTTCTGGTAGTACTGTTTTTCCCTTTGATTGAAATAACGTTTCAGTACAAAATCCCAGGAAGTTACGCGGGAATAGGCCTGATGAAAGAAAAAGACCTGTGGGGCGATTTCTTCTGACAGACGGTTATGGAGTGGCGACATGGAAACATTCCATAACGCTTCGTCAATTTCTAATCTCCGGTTTTGCCATCCTTTTATCGCGCACCAAACTTTTCCGTTTCTTTGAAGTATAATGTCTGCGATTGCAAATTCATTGTTTAACTCGGTCAGTACACAGGTACATTCAAATTCGCCATCCTGATCGTGCATATCTTCGAAGAATTCAATTTGTTTGATTTTTACCGGGAAAGCAATGCGGTCTTTGGTTAAGGTGAGTTGTAACCATAATCCAAATAATTGTCCTGCATTGTCCAATAAGGAACCCTTACCGCCATTACCTTTTATCTGTCCTGTAATACCTTTCTCTCCAACAGCTGATATAGCTGTAATACCTTGATAGGCATCTCCATGAAACATATGCTTCTCATAGATTTCTAAAGGTGTTCGCTCGATCGGTAATCGTTCGCCTATAGAGAGGTCAAAAGTAGGTCGTTGAGGATATGATGCTGCTAAAAATACTTCGGCATTGGCAAAATTCTCGATATCTAAATAGGCGTGATTGTTGGAGCGCCAAACGCCCGTTATTGTTTTTTCAAAAGGCGTGGCAACGTTCATCCATTGAAATACACTAACGTGCATGATCTTGTGAATTTTTGTTTCCGGTTGTTCTGCTTGTGCTGTTTCTGCCAGTAATTCAAAGATCATGGTCATTGGGATCACAGGTTCCATATCTGCAACATCTGACCAGTCTTTGGGTTGTCGCAAAAGGCTGTGATCAATCAGATAGGGATGTGTAACCAAATTGACCTGTAGTGTTTTTGAAAAACGACTGTTGATCAGTTGTTTTTTTGTTAAGACAGGTGTGGAAACAGCCGTTTGTGTATGATTTTGAAAGACGTCTAATACTTCTTCCTGCATTCGGATCATATCGGCGATATTGTCCTGAAATGCCTGAACTAATGGGTGACTTACTTTTGCTGCTGTTTTAGTAAAAGCCTCTTTTGGCCGTACGGTATCGATAGATTTTCGTAAGTTTTTTATTGCTTCAAAATCACGGATAATGGGTGATCCTAATTGTAATTTTATACCTTTTTTTGGTACTGCTTTTCGGTGATTTTGTATGTCTAAAAAATCGAGTGCCAGGACTTTGCCTTCTACAAATAATGCGGCTACTACCCGTTGAAACTGGGCAAGTGCTGTTCGGGTGGCTACACTTGAGGCAAGTGTGCTGAAGGCTTTTCCTTTTAATGTATCATCAATAAACCCAATTAATCCTCCTGTACCTATCTGGATAAAAACACGGACACCTTCGTCATAAAGCTTTTCGGTTAGTTCCCGAAATCTTACAGGTTGTACAAGATGTTCAGCACTTAATTTACGGATGGACTGGGGATCTGCCGGATAAGGCATAAGTGTAGTGGCAGACCACAACGGGATTTTTGTTTTTTGGAATTGAACTTTTTCCATACCTGCTAAGATTACCTGCAGTTTATCTGCAACAAAAGGAGAATGAAAGCCAGATTGAAATGGTAAAATTTGATGAAAGATCTGTTTTGATTTTAATAAAGGTGTCAATTCTTGGAGTGCAGCATGAGTACCGCACAGGATTACCTGATGTGGACAATTATCATTTGAAACGTAGAGGTTAGGAATTTGTTCAATCAAAGGTGCTATATCCTCAAGACCTGTTCCAATAGCAATAAATTTAGAGTCTTTTAGTTCAAATGTTTTTGGATCAAGGACATCGATTAGATCCTTGACAGAACTTGCTTCGGCTAAGTCTGAGGCATATCCTGCTAACCATTCTCCCATACTATGTCCGGCATTCATATCTGGATAAATCCCCAGTTTTTTTAAAGCACTGTCCAGTATACCACAATTGTTAAAAATGCCTAATGCCTCGTTCAACAGTCCTTCACCCTCTGTTTCTATGGGTGCCGTCAATCCAAAATATTGACTGACTGTTGCGACTTCGCCTTTTGCTAAACCATCGAGTCCCGGGAATACAAATGCTACTTTGCCACCAGCCTGTAAAAGGGGAGTGGAGGTATACCATATATCTTGTTTATTGCGCCAGGCATTATTTTTAGACACAATTTTGATTGCTTTTTGGATGCGTTCAGGTGTTGGATCAAAGAGCGCAATACGATAATCGCCATCTCCTAAAGAAGTATCGTTATCCTGGAGTGCAGAAAGCAATGCTTCACGTGTCGATCTCGCAAGTAACAATACTTCGTCTTTTTTGGGGATATCGTAGCCTTTTAGGACTACGTGAGCATTGATACCTCCAAAGCCAAATGCATTTACTGCTGCGATCTTTGGTAAACCTGTTTGTGACCAGTTTCTAGCTTCTTGTATCGGTGTAAATCTGGTGAATTGCAGGGCGGCAGTAGGGTTCTCACAATATAATGTAGGCGGCAATATGTCGTGATGCAAGGCCAGACAGGTCTTGATTAAACCTGCTATTCCTGCAGCAGGCATGGCATGACCTATATTGGATTTGACAGATCCTATACCGGCACGTGTAGCTGTTTCGTCTTTGCCGAAAAATTGAGCCAGAGTTTGCAGTTCTGTTTTATCTCCTAACGGAGTTCCGGTGCCATGAGCTTCAAGGTAGCCAATTTGTTCCTTATCTAAATTGGCGTGTGCCCATGCTTGTTCTAATGCTTTTAATTGACCTTTTACGGAAGGACTCATAACACTTGTTCCATTGCCATCACTGCTTACGCCTACACCTTTAATGACCGCATAAATTTTATCCTGATCGCGTACAGCTTCTTCAAGCCTCTTCAGGACAACGAAACCGCAGCCTTCTCCAATGAGCAATCCGTCTGCATCTTCGCTAAATGGCTTGATTTGTTGCTGATGTGATAATGCCCCCAATTGGCTAAATATGCTCCAAAATGCAGCATTTTGACCTGTATGTACCCCTCCTGCAATCATCATATCACTACGGCCACGCTGCAATTCCTGTACAGCATGGTCTACGGCTATAAGAGCACTTGCACATGCTGCATCAACGGTGAAAGCAACACCTCCAAGATTGAATCGGTTGGATACTAATGAGGCAACAAGGTTGGGTATTAAACCCATGGCTGTATCTGCAGAAAATCGTCCTTTACGTTCCTGAAATGCCTGTTTTATTTTTTCAATATCTGCCGAAGATACCTCCGGCAATAGTTCTTGCAAAAGGGAATAGATCTGTTCGCCTGTACGTACAATTTCAATCGCGCGTGTAGCTCCCGGGCCTGTGTAATTTCCTTTTCCGATGATAATCCCCGTTCGTTCCAATGAAACTTTTTTTTGGAATACTCCTGCATCTTCTAATGCTTTCTGAACGAGATCAAGTGTTAATAGGTGGTCCGGTTCAGTACCTTCAACGGCAAGAGGTAAAATACCAAATGCTGTAGGGTCGAATTCATAATCAGGAATAAATCCGCCACGATTACAATAAAAACGATCCATAGTTTCCTTGCTATCGCTAAAGTGGACAGGATCGATGCGATCTGCCGGAGCTGCTTGCGTAGAGTCGACTTTATTGATGATATTTTGCCAGAACGCCTCGGCGTCTTTTGCTCCGGGAAACATACAGGATAAACCTATAATAGCAATATCTGTTTTTTTCATAATAGACGAATACAGCGGTTTTACCAATTTTTACCTGACATGATTAATACTTGACTTTCCGTTCCATACTTGATTTCGTTAAGAAATAGCTCTTTTCCTTCCTCTAATGGTATCAACGAAATTCCGCGGCGTTCGTACTCATTTTCCAATGATGAAGAAACCATTCCTGCACCTTTCCATGGCCCCCAGTTGATCGAGATTACTTTTCCTTTTAACCTTTTGTTTAATACATTGGCATAATCATCCAACACACTATTTGCTGCTGCATAATCGGTCTGTCCTTTGTTGCCATAGACGGAAGCGATGCTTGAAAACAGGACTACGAATTGGCAATCTGAACGCAATTGTTCGGCTAGGACACGTAAGGGTTTTACTTTTGTGTCAAAAACACGTTCAAAAGAACTGGTTGTTTTCTGCTTGAAAAGTTTGTCTTCCAAAAGACCTGCACCATGAATGACACCATCTAATTGTCCGTATTGTTCATAAATATTATGGAGAAGCTGGGTCAATCCTTCTTCATCACAAAGATCTAAGGATTGATATACTACTTTATTTCCCAATTGCTCCATGTGGTGAATGGTACGCAGGATCTGATTGTTTTTGAAAATTCGTGATGTTTCTTTTTCAATTTGGGGTGGCGTAGTGAAATTACCGGTCTTGATGAGGTAGCTTCTGATTTCTTCTCTCGATTTCATCAACTCTAATTCTTTTGAATCGGTGCTAACTTCTCTCGGGTCTTTTGATCTGCCGACAAGGATATAGGTACATGGATAAGCTGCCGACATATGTTTTATCAGTTCAGAAGTAATACCCTGCCCTCCTCCGAGGACTAAAACAACAGATTTTTGATCAAGTTGGATATGCGCCTGGTCAAGAGCCGTTAACATAGGTGAAGGTATTATGTCGACTTTATGTCGTTGATCGTGCTTGTAAATGACCTCAGCTGATTGATCCATTGTCAGGATCTCGCGTAATGTAATTTCTGCTATTTGATCTATTTCCTGTGCTGTGTTAAGACTGATTAGCCTACAATTGGTTTGTTCAAACTCACGGGCTAAACTTTTGAATAAGCCGGAATAACCCTGATAGTGACGCAATGCACGGGTGTCTTCTAATTTTTCAACATGTGCCGGGATATCTGAGATCAAATAAATCCATTGCGCTTTTTCAAGATCCATCTTTTTAATCAGACCAACGTGGTCGATGATACTATGTTTGACAGTGGCGGAGCCTATATCGGAAATAATCAGTCCATCAAAGAGCGTCAGGTCCTGATCAGTTTGAACCAATTGTGCAATTGCACCATGTTGTTCAAGTATCGTTTTAATTGCCGCTGTTTGTGTACCATTGTCAGGGGCTATTGCAAATCGCTTTCCTTTAAGTATTTCGGTGTTTTGCGCTTCGGAAATAGTGGTTGGTATCAAATCAAATCGCAGACGTGTTAGCAAACTTTGTACAGGTTCGGTTGTACTCATTTCACTTATCCAGGTTGCTAAACCATTTAGCGTTTTTATGGCTGCTAAGTTTTCCATAAGATCATCAGCTTGCTCCTTGTCATCACCAAATCCGATTTTGATTTTTAGATCGCTGATAATTTCCATTCGTTTAATGGAATCTATACTTAAATCTGCTTCCAGATCCAGATCTAGTCCTAACATCTCTTTTGGATAGCCAGTCTTTTCACTAACGATATCTAAAATAGCAGTTTGTAGTTCTGCAAGTGTACGGATGGTTTTAGCTGCTATTACAGGTGATGCGGGTGATAATTCAATTGTTGTGGTCGGGGAAGTAACATTGCCTGTGTATTCCGTAAGCCAGGTTACGAGTCCATTTAAAGTCTTTATTGCCGCCAGTTGTTCCATGACCGTATCTTCATTTTCATGATCACTGTTGAGTATGCCAAGCTCATTACGGAGTGTTCCGATGATTTCAACTCTTTTAATAGAATCTATGCTGAGGTCAGCTTCCAGATCCATTTCCATACCTAACATTTCATGTGGATAGCCCGTTTTTTCGCATACTACGTTTAACAGCAAGGATTTGATATCTGTTGACGGTGTTGGCAGGGTTACTGTAGATATCGGTTTATCGTTGGTAATTCGTGTTGAAACGAATTGATCAGCGGTTGTATTTTCTGCCGTTGTAGCATAAATAGGGATAGAATGTACGTGTTCCTGTTTTCCTAAGAAGGAAAGCATGACATCTCGTTGAGCCTGAATCAACATCTTCATACTACTTAAATACTCCTGTAGTATGTGTTCTGCGACAGGTTGTGTCTCTGTTTTTTGGATGATCGTCGAGTTTGTCATTTGAATGGGAGTTATTATAGGTAAGGCACCATGAGCAGGTAATGTACCTGTTGTCGGATGAGCGGCTTGACCATTTACGCGCCAAATGGTTGGGCTTTTCTTATAAAGGTCGGGTTGATCGATCTGGATTAAACTTGCGTGTCTGTCTTCAAAAAGTTTATTTAAATTAAAGGTACGACCAGTTCCAAGGTATTGTGCAAACATACAAAGGAGGTGGGTGAGACTGCTATGGTTGTTATTCTCGACATGTAGTGTTATTGCATCTTGGTTGAGGCAGGCTTTTGTTAATCCGGTTAATACTTTTCCGGGACCTACTTCAATAAATATCCTCGCTCCATCGGCGTACATAGCCTGGATTTCGTCAACAAAATGTACGGGTTGAACCAAATGATCGGTCAATTGTACTTTGATATCAGATACCAAGCTTGGGTATAAGGTTGCTGTGGTGTTTGACCAAACCGGAATCTGCATTTCCTGAAATGGAATTTCTTTCAGGACATCAGCATACAAATCTTTGGATTTGCTTACCAAGGGACTGTGAAAAGCACAGGCAACTTCGATTTTTTTGGCTGAGATACGTTCATTTTTAAGTGCTTCCATGAATTTGTCAATGGCTGCGGTGCTTCCGGCAACAACGCACTGAGTTGGTGAATTATAATTGACAGGATAGCAGTCTGGATGTTGGTCAAGAATCGTTTTCAGGCGATCAGCATCGATGTTTACGGCTACCATAGTTCCAGGATCACCATCTTCAACAGCATCTAAAATGCTTTGTGCACGTTTGCTACTGAGTTCAACCAACTGTTGTTCGTCAAATACGCCGGCAAAACATAATGCCGGTAATTCTCCATAACTATGACCTGCCAACATATCAGGTATGATCCCGAATGACTGTAACAATTGAGCTAAGGCAAGATCTACAATGCCTAAAAGGGGCTGTGCCAGACGCGTATCTTTAATGGTTTCCTTTTGTTTTTTTAATGTCGCGGTATCAAATGTGGCTGCAGGAAAAACAACTTTTTCTAAATCAGGATATTGCGCTATGAGTTTGCGCAGGGCCGGAAATAGAACGAACAGATCTCGTGCCATATGAATGTGTTGGCTGCCTTGACCGGGGAACAAAAATGCAGTTTTACCGGCTTGTTTGTTGACAATAAAAATATCTTTACTTTCAATGCCCGTTAACAAGAGTTCGATTTTCATCATCAAATCTTCGGCAGTATCTGCAACAATACTTAGTTGTATCGGTTTTTCGGAACCGGCGACTAAACTGTATGCAATGTCTTTTAAGGATAAACTATCATTGATTTCCAATAGAGTTTTTACCTGTTCCAATTGAATTTTGGCTTGATCATAATTGTCACCACGGAAGACGAATAGTTCTGACGACCAGGATTGTAGAGTGACGGCCTCTTCTTTTTGGGGATGATTTTCGATTACCATATGAAAATTGGTACCACCAAAGCCGAAGGCACTAATACCGGCATAACGTTTTTCTTCGGACCATAATCCTGTTACGGTATGAAAAGCAAAAGGACTTGTATGTACATTGAAATAGGCATTGGGCTGTTGGAGATGAAGAGTAGGAGGTTTTACGCCATGGAATACTGCCATAGAGGCTTTGATAAGTCCGGCCAAACCTGCAGCACATTTGGTGTGCCCAATTTGGGTTTTTACAGATCCGAGATGTGTCTGAGCTGGTAAAGCTCCGGACCTGCTAAATAAATTGGTAAGTGCAGTAAGTTCTGTTTTGTCTCCAACTACCGTTCCGGTTCCATGAGCTTCAACTAAACCAACTGCTGCCGCACTGATACCTGCCTGATCATAGGCGCGTTCTAATGCACGTACCTGACCGATTTTTCGCGGTGCTGTAAGACCAAGAGCTTTACCGTCGCTGGATCCTCCGACACCTTTAATAACAGAATAAATACGGTCACCATCACGTAGGGCATCTTCATATCGTTTTAAGACCAAAATGGCTACCCCTTCACCAAGAACAATACCGTCGGCAGCACTGTCAAATGTTGCGCAGCGTCCTTTGCGAGAGAGGGCATGTGTGCTGGAAAACATCAGATAGTCGTTGATACCATTATGTAAATCTACTCCTCCGGTAAGTACCATATCCGATTTGCCCAGTATCAGTTCCTGACATGCCAGATCGATGGCGGCCATCGATGAGGCACATGCCGCATCTACGGTAAAATTTCTTCCACCCAAATCCAAACGGTTTGTGATTCTGCCAGCAATAACATTGGCTAATATACCCGGGAACGAATCTTCGGTGGTGTGTGGAAATGCTTTTTCTACTTCTTCATGAAGCTGTCCAAAAACTTGTTTATAATAGCCTCTGAAACTGTAACTGTTGGCAAGATCATTTCCGCCTTCAGCGCCAATTATAACCGATATATTTTCTCTGTTGATTTGTTTTTCACCATAACCGGCATCTTCCATTGCACGTTTGGCAACGAGTAAGGTTAAAAGCTGAGTTGGCTCTATCGCGGCAAGTGATTGTGGTGGAATACCAAATTCTAAGGGATCAAAATCTATTTTTGGAATAAAACCTCCCCATTTTGAATGTGATACATCTGAACCATTGGAATCGGGCTGATAATAAATATCTTTATTCCATCGCTCATCCGGTACTTCGGTGACGCAGTCTTTTCCAAGAATGATATTGCGCCAGTATTCTGCTAAATTTTTTGCGCCCGGGAACACGCATTCCATACCTATAATAGCTACGTCCAACGCTTTTTCGGTTGATGTAGGTTTTTGTGGTAGTACTGCCTGTGTAATATACTTTTGATTCTCGATAGCAACGTCATGGTGGAGTGATTCAAGTGTAATCACTTGGTTGTGCATGGTTGCTACTTGTCCAATCATGTACATGCCTAAATCAAGCTGTTGGTTTTTGGGTATAGTGACGAGGGTGTCACCTTGACGGTCAATGCCTTTTGCAGCAATCCTGAGACGTCCTACATTCAGTTTTTCAAGTTGTTCCCAAATTTGCTTTTTGTCTGTTCCAATGGCTAGCAGTTTTTTCTTTTCATTGTCGAAATGTAAGGCGAACGCAGTATTTAAACAACGTGTTTCATGACCTGGTGCGGTTTCCAGCAGGACAGTATCTTTGGCTTGCATCGCTTGTTGCTGGAACTCTTGCTGAATAGCACCTGTACTTACAGCTTCCTGTGTATACAAATAGGCTGTTCCCATCAATACACCGACCTTTACACCTCGGGCAGACAGAGGGGCGGCCATGATAGATACAAAGGCTGTGGAAAAGGCATTATGAATTCCACCGGCAAAAAATACACTTATATTTTCCGGATGATCTTCTTTTAGGATACGTTCGATTTGTTTTTCCCAAAGTACTGTGCTGGAGAGTGGACCAACATGTCCACCACATTCCCGGCCTTCAAATATGAAATTTTTGGCACCTTCTTTTAGGAAAATATCCAATAACGCAGGTGAAGGGACATGTAAAAATGTTGTTATACCTGCTTTTTCAAATATTTTAGCCTGTGCAGGCCGACCTCCTGCAATCAGTACGACTGGAGGTTTGGCTTCAAGAATATAGGTGGTCTGTTCTTCTCGCAATTCCTGTGGTGCAAAGCCTAATATACCTACACCCCAAGTTTTATCGCCGGCAAGTTTTTGAGTTTCCAGGACTAATGCTCTTGCCTGTTCACCTTTGAGTAAGGAGAGAGCTATAAAAGGTAAAGCTCCTGTTTCTGCTACAGCATTGGCAAATGCGGGAACATCACTCACGCGGGTCATTGGTCCTTGTGCGATAGGGTAGCGTAGGCCAAGTTGTTTTGCTAACGGATTGTTTTGATCAATGATTTGAGATGCTTTTGCTTGTTTCAGATGACCATACATGGCTTCTTTAAATCCAAAAATCAATTTTTTTAGCGTTTTGAAATTTTCATACAGCTCTGTTGCCAAAGCAATGTCTTGTCCCATAGGAATGTAGCTTTTGCTGGGGTCAAGGTCATTAAAATAGTGTTCTAACTCTTCGATACAAACATCCTCAGATAAAACAGGCGAATTGGGTCTAACCAATACGCGATGGTCGGCGATGATTTTGGTTTCTGTCCCATTTAATTTTGAACATAAATTTTTGAGATCCTGAGGAATGGTACTTTCGGGATATAGTGCCAATTGACTATCTAATACAATACCATTTGCTCCAAGTGCTTTTGCAGCAGCGGCTGTATGAAGGCCTATTCCTCCTTGTACCCATACAGGTATAGTGTTGATTTCTTGTATGACACGTTGAAACAAAACAAATGTGGATTCATAACCAACTAATCCTCCAGCTTCGTTTCCTTTTACAATAATTCCAATAGCTCCCAGTTGTTCGGCTTTTTTGGCTTGCTCAAGACTGCTTACCTGATAAATCCGTGATAAGTTCGGATAGGCGTTTATTGAGATCCCAAATGGAACGATAGCAAGACATACCTGTTCGGACAGTTGAAGTGATTTTAGCTTATCATTTGTGAGATGTATACCATAGGAAGGTATATTGATCCGGTCAAGTTGATTTAATGCTTCTTGAGCGATTGCTATATCATGACCTAAACTTAATACGGGGAATGCTCCAGCCTGAAATAGTTTAGACATCAGGTTGACGTCAGGCTTTTCAAAAGGCGTTACTCCTAGAATGGTTAAATTTTTCATACATCGATGAGATTGAAATAAGATTTGGAAATTCTAATAACTATAATCAAGACCTTTGCGGTATTACTAGTTAGTGTGGTATAGTGGATTAAAAGTAGTTAATTTCTTCTAAATCATAAGTATTAAAATCAATTTTATAATGATTTTTTTACAATTATTTAAATATCCAATTATTATTAGCTTGTTTGTAAAAAAATACTTCTTTTTTTATGATTTGTATAGTTTTTTTGATTCGTCCGTATTGTTATCTAATGTATTTGTTTGATTTTTTGATAACTAGAAGGGGGGTATTTCTAAAATATTGTTCAGTGTTTCAATTACATACAACTAATTAAATTTTAAATTTAACTTTTTGTATTTGTAAAAATCTACGGCATTTTACATGAAAACTTACGGTTATTTGAATGAAAACCGGAACCAGTTGGTCAAAGTAATTGACAGCTCCACTGGAAATAACAACGAAGGCTTTAAAGATGGTAATAAAACTGGAGGAAATTTTATTTATGATGCCAATGGCAACATGATCACGGATAAAACAAAAAACATCACTGAAATATAATATAACCAGCTGAATTTACCTAAGAAAATTACACTTGGAACATCTGGGAGAATTGAGAGTATTATTAAGGAGATATAAAAAAAACGTTCTCTTTTGATTGAAAAATTAAAAGATTAATCTGTAATAAAATTTCGAACCTAAACTTTTTATAGCCTATTTTGCAGGGTTTCTGATTTTGTAAATTTATTAGGTTAGTCCTCCAGCAAAACTGGTGGTGGAATAATCGTTCCTCCTTCACTTATGAATTCGGTAAAAAGATTTCGCTTTACAGTCTGCATTAGCGCAGGAATGGTGTCCTATTAAAATCCTATAAATTTCTCATTGGGATTTTCATAAGTTATCTCCCGCTTGCGAACATAATTTTATTGAAAAAAGTGACTTTCCCAAAATATCAGGGATTTTATCTTGAAAAGGTTAGTGTTCCAAAGCCTAATTGATCGTAACCACCACTATTTATGCCATAATCACCCCCACCACCCTCAGGCCTAACCAAGGTTGCAAATTGAGTGGAATATGGAGCAGATTTTCCTTTTTGTTTCACATAATAATTGTAGATCAATTCCCAACCTGGTCGGATTGTGCCTCTGCCAGCCGCAGCTATTACTGTTTGATTAACATTATTGCAATTGTTATAGGTGGTATATGGAACAGTTTTGGTCGTATCGATATTATAAGCCGCAATATATTCGCTGACAGCTAGCAAACGGGGGTTGATTTCATTCCACGGATTATAGTCCATCAAATTTACACCCTGATTGCTTGCCATAATGCAGAACGTGCCAAGCAGCGGTACTTCCATTGTAGCATGCCCTTGATCGCGCCCTGCTTCTTGTGGCTGTGCCATCCCGTTTGAATATATGTGGGTTGCGATGCGGCCGATATAACCATTGCCCGGACCGTTACGGACGTAATAATTAATTGCATAATTTATTTTGGCAGTATCATCACATAATATACCAATAGCTAACATTGTACATATGTTTGACATGTCCCAATTTAGCCAGTAATGTGTATCGCATGTCCCATTATGCCTATTCAAAAAATCATATGAAACAGGGTAATAAACATTAAGTAAAAAGTTTTTAAACTTAGTAAAATCAGCAGGTGCCCAGCCACTGTAGTTGCGCATAATTTCGGCTGCATTTGCCAATTGGTAACCTTGCAGCCCTGCCGCCAGGCACTGATTAGAATCTCCATCTATACTTTTACAAACACTGGCCCAGGCGTTCATTATTTTTATAGCATTGTTGCCACAAGCTACATCGCCTTTTATTTTCCAGCGTAAAGCTTCCTGATAGGCAGCCGCCGCATCCCTGCATGCTAAAATATAATTCTCGTGGGCACCACTTGCTGCCTTGCCACGCACAATGGTGTCCACTGGCCTTGGTACATAGGTTGGAAATGAATGGCTGTTTGCCACCAATTTATTCCATCCCGACAACCAGGGTTCACGGCCTGCATTCACATTGGTGGTCATCCGTGTAAAATCGGCTGCAGTATGAAGCATTCCGGGATGTTTCACCAAAGTTACTGTATTTGCTGCCATAACAGTGGGGTTTCCTGTTCCGCTAATTTTTATTTGACTGCTTCCGTTTTTTGAGCAGATGCACATAGCCAGAATAACTATAAGTCTAATTACCATTTTCGTATCGTTGCCCTTCATTTTAGTATAAATTGTTTTTTAAGCTGACCAAATGTATAGTTGTCTTAATTGTGAAGGAGGAACGGTTATTCCACCAACATTTTAGATTTTTTTGAGCAATAAATATGCCGGAGCGTATTTGTGTGACTATTTTTATAAGTCTTGACATAACTTAAATGATTTAATTTTCGATACAGAAATTAAGAAGTCAGTATTTACTGAAATTTATAACTGTAGCGGTACAATTAAGATGCAAGGCTTAATAAAATAAAACTTAGTAAAAAAATAAATAAACCTTTATAAGTTCCGATTGAAAAAAAACATATTTGTCAATTTGCAGTACAAAAAAGCTACAGATTTTCATGGAGCTTCTATCTTGTAGCGGGAACGGGACTTGAACCTATTGGCGCAAAAAAATAACTAAAAAAATAGCGTAGTAAAGTTTAAAACCTAACATTGACAGGTCTTAATTTTGCTGGATTTATGTTTTTGAAAGTTCATTTAAACAAGCCGTTAACCTTTTTTTCTCAAAACCGCCTTAGCTTTTGTGGCAGAATTGGAGGCAACTCCAAGGGAACTGCTCGAAATCCAGATTGATAATAATGAACCTAGTTGCTCCCTTGCCGAAGCATTAAAAAAAAACAGGATTTGTTTATTAATTCCACATTGGCTAGTATGGGAGCATCACTCTTATGGAAATTATTCCGTGAGGGTATGACCTCTCATAGAGCATTCTTTTTGAATTTGGAGAATTTCAAATCAGAACCAATAGCGGTGGATTGATGCCCGCCGCCCCACAATTCCACTTCCTTACGTCAGGGAATTGCGGGGCGTTTTTGTCTGGTATTCCCTCTTGCACTAAACATATCCTAATCGGCTGTTACAGTACTGTCCGCAGACACTACACTGCATAAAAAAAGCATCCGTTTGTGGCGGATGCTTTTCGATTAAAATTATTTGTTGAATTATCTAGAAGAAATTACTTTTTTCGTACTACTACCTCGATTGGTAGATACTTTCACAATGTAAATTCCCTCTTGACCTGCATTTGTAAGGTCTAGAAGAACCTCTTTGTTCAAATAGCCATCGGCATCATGCTTAGTAAGCACCATAATACCCAGTGCATTAAACACCTCAATTTTTACATCAGATTTGTAATCAAAATTGTATCTAATAGTAAGTTGGTCTTTGAAAGGAACAGGATACGCAGTAAAATCTGCTGGTTTGATTTTACTCGTTGTCGTTACATCTGTTGGAGCAATGGTATCAGCCGTTTTAACAACTGCTGTCGGAGCAGTTGGAGCTGAACAATTACTGACAAGTATATTTCCTGCAGTGCTGTTAACGACGTTTCCGTTGACTTTAGATATAAAATAAGACTGGTAATCTGCTGATGGTGCAGTTTGACTAATAATAGTCTTAGTATCATATTTCACCGAAATAACGTAGGTACGATCCTTTATTGCATTGGGTATTGTAACCGTCGCCTGTCCAGATCCTTTTGGTGCTTCTTTACCAGTGGCAATTTTTGTGCAATTGTTGTCAAAAAGAAACACTTGGTCTTGCTGAATTGCAAACTCCTTAACATGAGGACTAGAGGTGTTAAATTGAAGCACTTCAATAGTTAGATTTCCATTTGATGGGGCAATAATCGTAGCATAATAGAAGAATACCCCTGGCGTTGCGTTTGAAATTGTTGATTTACTACCCTTTTTAGTAACGGTAAAACAAATTTTATCCAATGGCGGCTGATTGTTTAAGTAACTAGTACAGGTTGTTTGGGTTGGATAAATCAATCCGCCACAGTTATTAACTGCGATTGTTACAGATTTAATATCTGTACAGTTTGCAAGTGATGTTGCTTTAATCCAATAAGTTCCTACACCAACAGCAGCTGCTTGTGTGTTTGTCATTTGAGTACCTACTGCTCCATTATTATCATTGTAGTAAGTCAAAACAGTTCCCGAAGGCAATGTGCTATTAGCCGTTACTGCGTTTACTGTAAGATTTACTTTTCCTGGAGTACAAGGGGCCGTTGGAGTTGTAATAACCAAAATAGGTGTTTGATTCTGCACGACATTCGCAGGAGCGCTTGTTGAAGTACAGCTCGTTGGTGCTGCCCCCGTGCCAATCACATAATAGCCAGTACCTGCGGAAAGGTTGCTCCAGGTAAGTCCGCTTCCAGTGCCGTTTTTGGCGGATTGCACCACGGCATCAGAGGAATTATACAACTGGTAACTTACCCCGCTCACCGAAGTGGAAGAGGTAATGCTTCCGGTATTGGGTGAAGAGGAACAGAAATCATGTCCGGTTAGCAACAGTGCCACTGGATTGTTGATTTGCACGACATTTGCCGGAGCACTTGTCGAAGTACAGCTCGTTGGAGCCGCGCCCGTGCCAATCACATAATAGCCAGTCCCTGCGGAAAGGTTGCTCCAGGTAAGTCCGCTTCCAGTGCCATTTTTGGCGGATTGCACCACGGCATTGGAGGAATTATACAACTGGTAACTTACCCCGCTCACCGAAGTGGAAGAGGTGATGCTTCCGGTGTTTGGTGCAGAAGCACAGAAATCATGTCCGGTTAGCAACAGCGCCGTTGGATTGGTTACCTGTACGACATTTGCCGGAGCGCTAGTCGAAGTACAGCTGGTTGGAGCTGCCCCCGTTCCAATGACATAATAGCCGGTACCTGCGGAAAGGTTACTCCAGGTAAGTCCGTTTCCAGTGCCGTTTTTGGCGGATTGGACCACTGCATCGGAGGAATCATACAACTGGTAACTTACCCCGCTTACCGAAGTGGAAGAGGTAATGCTTCCGGTATTTGGTGCAGAAGCACAGAAATCATGTCCGGTTAGCAAGAGTGCTGCTGGATTGTTGATTTGCGCGACATTCGCAGGAGCGCTAGTCGAAGTACAGCTGGTTGGAGCTGCCCCCGTTCCAATGACATAATAGCCGGTACCTGCGGAAAGGTTACTCCATGTAAGTCCGCTTCCAGTGCCGTTTTTGGCGGATTGGACCACGGCATCGGAGGAATCATACAACTGGTAACTTACCCCGCTCACCGAAGTGGAAGAGGTGATGCTTCCGGTGTTTGGTGCAGAAGCACAGAAATCATGTCCGGTTAGCAACAGTGCCGCTGGATTGTTGATTTGCGCGACATTCGTCGGAGCGCTTGTTGAAGTACAGCTGGTTGGAGCTGCCCCCGTTCCGATCACATAATAGCCGGTACCTGCGGAAAGGTTACTCCAGGTAAGTCCGCTTCCAGTGCCGTTTTTGGCGGATTGGACCACGGCATCGGAGGAATTATACAACTGGTAACTTACCCCGCTTACCGAAGTGGAAGAGGTAATGCTTCCGGTATTTGGTGCAGAAGCACAGAAATCATGTCCGGTTAGCAAGAGTGCTGCTGGATTGTTGATTTGCGCGACATTCGCAGGAGCGCTAGTCGAAGTACAGCTGGTTGGAGCTGCCCCCGTTCCAATGACATAATAGCCGGTACCTGCGGAAAGGTTACTCCAGGTAAGTCCGCTTCCAGTGCCGTTTTTGGCGGATTGGACCACTGCATCGGAGGAATCATACAACTGGTAACTTACCCCGCTCACCGAAGTGGAAGAGGTGATGCTTCCGGTGTTTGGTACAGAAGCACAGAAATCATGTCCGGTTAGCAAGAGTGCCGCTGGATTGTTGATTTGCGCGACATTCGCAGGAGCGCTTGTTGAAGTACAGCTCGTTGGTGCTGCCCCCGTTCCAATCACATAATAGCCGGTACCTGCGGAAAGATTACTCCAGGTAAGTCCGCTTCCAGTGCCGTTTTTGGCGGATTGGACCACTGCATCGGAGGAATCATACAACTGGTAACTTACCCCGCTCACCGAAGTGGAAGAGGTAATGCTTCCGGTGTTTGGTGCAGAAGCACAGAAATCATGTCCGGTTAGCAAGAGTGCCGCTGGATTGTTGATTTGCACGACATTCGCAGGAGCGCTTGTCGAAGTACAGCTGGTTGGAGCTGCCCCCGTTCCGATCACATAATAGCCGGTACCTGCGGAAAGGTTACTCCAGGTAAGTCCGCTTCCTGTGCCGTTTTTGGCGGATTGGACCACTGCATCGGAGGAATCATACAACTGGTAACTTACCCCGCTCACCGAAGTGGAAGAGGTAATGCTTCCGGTGTTTGGTGCAGAAGCACAGAAATCATGTCCGGTTAGCAAGAGTGCCGCTGGATTGTTGATTTGCGCGACATTCGTCGGAGCGCTTGTTGAAGTACAGCTGGTTGGAGCTGCCCCCGTGCCGATCACATAATAGCCGGTACCTGCGGAAAGGTTACTCCAGGTAAGTCCGCTTCCAGTGCCGTTTTTGGCGGATTGGACCACGGCATCGGAGGAATCATACAACTGGTAACTTACCCCGCTCACCGAAGTGGAAGAGGTAATGCTTCCGGTGTTTGGTGCAGAAGCACAGAAATCATGTCCGGTTAGCAAGAGTGCCGCTGGATTGTTGATTTGCACGACATTCGCAGGAGCGCTTGTTGAAGTACAGCTGGTTGGAGCCGCCCCCGTGCCGATCACATAATAGCCGGTACCTGCGGAAAGGTTACTCCAGGTAAGTCCGCTTCCTGTGCCGTTTTTGGCGGATTGGACCACGACATCGGAGGAATCATACAACTGGTAACTTACCCCGCTCACCGAAGTGGAAGAGGTGATGCTTCCGGTGTTTGGTGCAGAAGCACAGAAATCATGTCCGGTTAGCAAGAGTGCCGCTGGATTGCTGATTTGCGCGACATTCGCAGGAGCGCTAGTCGAAGTACAGCTGGTTGGAGCCGCGCCCGTGCCGATCACATAATAGCCGGTACCTGAGGAAAGGTTACTCCAGGTAAGTCCGCTTCCAGTGCCGTTTTTGGCGGATTGGACCACGACATCGGAGGAATCATACAACTGGTAACTTACCCCGCTTACCGAAGTGGAAGAGGTGATGCTTCCGGTGTTTGGTGCAGAAGCACAGAAATCATGTCCGGTTAGCAACAGCGCCGTTGGATAACTGCCAACAGTAAGAGTAGCTGAGTCACTATTTACTGGGGTACAACTACCACTTGTTAAAACTGCACGATATAAATTACCGTTCATTGAGACAGTGACCCATTTAATGTTAATGTTGCATTTGTTTCATTTGCAAGATTTCCCCAATTTGCGCCTCCGTTTGTACTAACCTGCCATTGTATTGTGGGAGCAGGATTGCCTCCCGTAAATGAAACTGAAAAAGATGCGTTTTGTCCAACACATTTTATTTGATTCGAAGGCTGAAGTGTTATTTCTGGAGCGACGCAACAAGGGCCTGCAAACGTATTAGATTCTGTAATTTTACAAGAAATGCCATCAGTATCTTTTAGTACAGTATCAGTAACAGTCACGCTATGTGCTCCAATGGGTACATTTGTAAGATCTTGCGTAGTTTGTCCCGTATCCCATAAGTAAGTAAAAGACCCAGACCCTCCACTAACAACAAGGTCTATATTCTCCGTGTTTCCAACTCCACATGTGGGGTTTAGCACTGCGCTAAAAGGAGGTGTTACAACTATTGGAGGAGCAAAACAATATTTACCATTTGGAGGGGTATTGACAGGACAGTTCCCACTTGGAGTTTCCCAGATAATTAAAACATTGTTTAATACTAGTCTGCTTCCACATACATATTTTATTTGACCTAAATCAAAAGTTTTTGTTTCACTTCCCAATAATTGACTACAAGTAAGAATTAGACACTGTGTACTATTTCCTCCTCCAAGAGGAGTGATTGTAAGATCACCTTGTATAGATGGGTATCTTGTAGAATTTGAATTATTGGTAAGTGTTATCTTCATATTAACCATTAATTCTGTTCCAATCTTGCATGAATTACAAGGATCAGCATTAGTGAGGAATATTTTATCAACTCTGACATCTTGAGCAGGACACTTGATAGTATCGTAATTAGCTCTTAAATCTTGTTGTCCAGGTGAGTTGGTTGGACAAGTTTGTCCAAGTGCAGAAAATGGTATAATGACTGCCAATAAAAGTACAATCATAAAAGAAAAAAAACGGGATGAAATTCTATTATAAAAAGTTAAAATCTCAATTGGGGATTCAATAAATCCTAAATCCCGATGCTTTATTTTCCCCAATTTTTCTCGAGAATTAAAAGAAAATCTATTCTCTAAGTTTGAAAAATCTAAGCCAAAAAAATTGTTTTTCGTACATAAGCAATGTTTAATACTGCTTAATAAAGTCTCGAAAAACGTCAGAAGTGTAATCTTTTCCATAATAATAAAGTTTTAAAAACCATAATTATTAAAAAGCAGGAAATTAGCAGACTGGGAAGGAAATCTTAGAGATAAACGCAACACCTTCACAAATAAATTCATGAAGTACTCCATCATCAAAAGGATATTTTACTTTGGGGGAATAAACAAACTTTTATTAACCAAATGAGAGGCTTTAAAAAGATAAAACCTTACTTTAAAATTAATAAGTACGTATAGGAAAAAGCAGCAAGCTTACCGATCTGAGGTACTAAAACTTACTGTAAAACAACACCTTCATCAATAAATTCATGAAGAACGCCATCATCAAAAGGATATTCTATTGTGGGGAGCAATAACTAAATTCTTTTTCAACCGGTAAACTGTTTTTACAAAACAGCTACAAAAATTAATTCTAAATCAATAGATTTAAAAGTCAAAAAATATAAATAAAGTCAAAAAATTAATGAGTCTGCGAAAAAAGCATACAATAAATAAAATCACCTTCATCAATAAATTCATGAAGAACGCCATCATCAAAAGGATATTCTATTGTGGGGAGCAATAACTAAATTCTTTTTCAACCAGTAAACTGTTTTTACAAAATAGCTTTAAATTCAATTATTAATTTTTGGATATCAAAGTTAATCAAATCGCTTGATAATCGTAGAAAAACAATAACAAATCGGATAAAGAAAAGATATATCCGATAAAGAACATGTTAATTCAGAAATTACTGTTTTTTTTTTATTCAACCTTATATATACGATTAAACAGGGCCTTACTTTTTACAAATATTCTTAAAAAAAGATGAGCAAAAACCATGTAAACAGATAGAAATGTTGTACAGAAAATATTAAAGTAGCCGTTAAAAATACATGTTCAGGCATTAGTCAACATAACTGAATTGTCAACATTATTTCCAAAATCCAGCCAATATTTTGGTTCGTCCCTGTGGTGTCTGCGTTTGCTTAGTTCGTTTAATATATTCGAACCTAGACTTCTTAGATCTTTATTTTGCTGAATTTTTAATTGTTCAAAATACATTGTGCCAGGGTTCTGCCACAAAACCTAGACTGCTGAAAATATCTTTAAAAACCGCCTTAGCTTTTTGTGGCAAAATTGGAGGCAACTCTACACATTAATCCAGTGGTTAATGCAAATTTATAAAATATACACTGCCTTAACTATTTGTGGCAGAAAAGGTATATTCTTCAAATTTTTTTGGATGTAAAATAGTTAGAGTTTTTTGTTAATAATGGCAAATCCTTGATTGAGATTATTTCTTAAATCAAGGGTTTCTTTATGTTTTGTGTAGACATCATAGGGAGAATGTTATGGCTCTATCTAACGTATTAAGATTTGCATTGAGTTACAGAGATGTTGAGTGAATAGTAAAAATTCTGTAGTATTTTAATACAGTTGTTTTGAAAAGTAAATAGTTTTTTTGTAAGATAATAAACAGGTAATTATACGTATTGTGTTTTGTTTCAAATAGTTGTTATTTTGATAGTGATTTTTTGATTAGTAAAATTTAACAAGTAAATATAAAACCACTTCAAGGTCAATTTAGGACCGACCATCCCCAAATCTATTATGAATTATTAAAAAGTGAGGCATATTCACTTTAAAAAAAGACCATTTTGATTACTATTTTAATCAATAAAAAAACAAATTCTTAATTATTTTATTAACCTCCCATTAAAACTATTTCAATTATGATTAATATTAGAAACAGCCAGATCGTTACCTATGACAATGGCAATAAAAACATTACTGTTTATTTTGATTTTGATAACAGTTTAAAAAAATATTATATTGTTCCAATACCTCATCTAGTAAAAGCTACTACTAGTGATGTAGCTGTTTTTTCCTTGACAAAGTATAAGTCTAACAAAGGAGGAATTAACGGCGTTTGTACTTTTGATGTTGAACTTTATGTACCGCAAGATGCATTGAATGCTGTAAAAGATGCTCTCCAAAGAGAAGGAAAAGGAGAATACACACAAGGACAGTTTGACTGGGTCAGCGTTAATACTTTTTTTAAATACATATTAAATGGAGAAGAAAAAATTATAAATGCAGTACCTTCTATGTACGGACAGAATAGAGTTTCATTTGTTGTTTTATTAAAAAAAGACGAAGATGTAACTACTTTTATAAATGCTTTCCACAATGGATCAGGTTCTGTTTCTCCTTTCAGCATACAGTATGATATGACAAGCCTTACTAAGTTAATTGGTATAAGAGCATCAGTGAGCTACAATGCCTCTATTGCTATAGAATGGCAGCGTACCTATAGAACAGAAAGAGATACTTGGGGAAATACAAAAACGGTACTTGCCGAGGTTAAGAAAAACCTTAAACAATCTGGCGCTGGAAGCGTATTGATCGATCCGGTAGAACCTGTAAGTGACGAAACAAAAGCTAGAATACAAGATTGGGCATGGACTACATTAGAAAAAATGGTTTCTGATTCTGTAGCGGTCGCCAATGCTGCAGCAACAAGCCAGGATCCAGTTCAATCTACAGGTTCATTTACTCAGAATTATCAAGAAAATGAGGTAATCGAATGGTCTGTAAACAGCAGTGATAATCTACCTATGTTTGATAACAGTACTTGGAACAAAGTATATCATGAGGTAGATTTAAGACAATTAGTTGTTAATTTCAATCTTATAGGAAGTTTAGCTTCTGATCTAAAAGACGGAGTTGAAAAAGTAGATATTACGGTTTTCTATCCAAGTGTAGCACCACGTACAGAAACATTATATCCTACTACAGATAAAAACAATTTTACCTATCAGGTTCCGGGAAATTTTAAGGGAGATGATTTTGATCCTTACTATGAATATAAATATAAGATCTATTTTAAAGACAGTAAGATACAGCCTTATGAGAGTCCATCTATAAAATCAGACTTGACTATTGCTAGTATTACTCCTGCACTGCTTGGTATACAAAGTGTTAAATTTACAGCAACTAATGTTCCATTTACAACTCAGATTCCCAAATTTATCTCAAAAGCTGGTGTTACTGTTGAACGATTAATTATTGATTTTTATTTTAATAGACCTGAAGGAGTTGCTAATAAGACGGAACAAAAAGAAGTTAAATCAAATGATGAAGTAATTACTTTTAATAGTTATTACATGCTTCCTATTGAAAATAGTTACGTTTACAAGCTTACCTATATTATGAGTGATCGTACACAATTGGTTATTGATCCAGTAAGAAATTTTGGTGCTGATAATGGTAATACAGTATTAATTAATTTCCCACTTCAGGATATTACTTTTTCACTTTATGCTCGCAAAGATGGAAAAGAATTACTAGAAGTAGTTATATTGGATGCAGAATATATAGATACCCAAAATAGCAAAATTAAGTTGTTTAAGAGTTTTGAACCTTGGGAAGTTGATTTTAAATCAAAAACATTTATTACAGATCCAGAAAAATGGAACTTTAGAGCTGTAAAAAATCCAGATGGAGCTTATTACAAATTCAATGGAACATTACTTTATAAAGATTATGCGGTTGATATTAATGATTATTTTATTCAGGCTAATCAATCAAGTTTTACGGTTTTTACGGATAGAGAACAAGCCTCTTTACTGATTGATTGGAATAAAGTAAACTGGGGAAGTGTTGCCAATGTAGAGATAACCTTATTTCAGACTGAAAATGGTACAATATCTAATGATCGTATACTAAAAGTACTGCATCCAAATAAATTAGAAAGTTTAGCAGATCCTAAAGAAGTAAATAAACAAAGTTATCCTCTTCTATCTACCGAAAGCACTACAAAACCACGTCTTATTTATAATGTAACCAGAAAACCTGAAGATCCTAAATTTGAATATTGGATGGGTATAACTTATAACCAAAAAGATGGTACAAAGCTTTATCTTGATAAAATAAAAATGGACGAATTACTTTATACTTTGCCACCCAATGGAAATTCTCCAAAAGCACAAGTGGTCTTTGTAGCACTTGATACTAACAGCAATATAACATTAAAAAAGGTAAGAAGAGAAGTAACAGAAAAAGGACAGAGCACAGTTATTGAATCTGAAGAGTAATGATTGCCGAAAGTGTTATGTACAGTGGTGCCTTAAAACGGAATGCTGTCATGCAAAGTCTTATGCTCTTAGAGGATTATCCAGAATTACATGCTTGGTTGTCTAAATTGTTAGAAGCAAATGAATTTAATTCAACAATTGCATTTAATGCTGAAAGTCATCTCACTGCAAAGGGGCTGCCTATTGAATATGCGATAGTGTGGCCCTCACACAGTGTGAGATGTACTGTAGATGTTTTACCACACAGAACTGCCAAAGAACGTATAGTACGTACATTATATTGGGCAGGATCTTTCGGGAATATATTTCAACAAGACATATACAACGATCTTTTGCAGCAGCAAGAAGAAAAAATGCTAAGATATGGAGCATGGTTAGGAGTCAGGGAAGGAGAGGATAAGGTAAACACTAAACTATATCTAGAGGTTGCCGATACTTGTAAACCAAACTTTTTTGATGCTTTAAATCTATCATATGATCTTCTGAAAAACTTTGGAGTAAAGACCGTTATGCTTGGTTTACCAATGGATAAAGGAGGAGTAGAAATCTATTTTAAACTTGCAAAGCTAGACCGTCCTTTCATGAAATGGCTGTTAACTTATTTCGGTTTTCCAGATCGGACTCAAGAAATTTTCGGCATGCTAGAAGAATTTTGTGAGAGCAGCCTTAGTGGTTCATTAGATTGGAGCAGTCTTGGTTTCAGTATCGCATGGTTAAGTGATAAGAAAGTAGAAACAGTAACTTTTTATTCTTTTGCTAGTTCTGCAATTGGTTCTGATAAAAACGTACGGAAGCATGTAATGCGAATTGGACAAAGACACAATTGGGACATGACTTTGTATAATAAATTATCCGAAGAAGCAAATGGTGATACTGATCTTAATACTTTTCATGGTATGGTAGGAGTAGTCGCAGGAACAAAAGGAGAACTTCATTTTACTACTGGGATAAGTCCAGTTAATGTTGGACTCTTATGAATCTATTATCTGATCTTTTAGACAGACAGACTGTATATGGTGCATTTTCGTCGGAAGTAAAGATGAGGAAAAATCTCATTATCGAAGATGAAAATGTGTTCATTACAGTACTGGTGGTATTCGAATTATTCCGACTGGAAAGAAAACCCGAGGTAATAAATGCGATTAATCGTGCACTTGATTTTATTGAAGACTGTGAAGAAAAACCCAACTCAGGCATTTTCAGATTCTATCCCGAAAAATTACCTTCTACAAAGCTTAATATTTCGTTGCATGGTGATTTAGATGACTCAGCGTTATCAATATTGGCACTGGTATATTTTGGCAGAAGAGATAAAGAATGGGCTAACAGTATTTTAGTAGACGTATTTGAAAAAAATAGGTTGTTATATACTAACGCACATCCCGCTTGGGTTAGACCGGGTACATTCAAAACATGGATTAGTGATAACAATGATAATCCTATCGATTGTTGTGTAAACCTAAATGTATTGGCTTTATACGCCTATTTAGGACACACAAAAACAGATGTTTATCAAAGAGTGCTTGAATCGGTCATGCATGGTTTTAGATTAACAAATCTTGATCCTTTGCACATGAGGCATCTCGCTCCCTTTTACGCACACCCCTGCGAAGTATATGAAGCTATAAGGAGGGCTGTGAATTTTGGAGTTGTAGAGATGACTAACGAACTTGATGTTTTTCAATATTTTGAATCACATAGAACGGACAATGTTATTCGTCCGGTATGTTGCAACGAGTGGGGACAGCCCTTGTGGTTTAGTAAAGCACTTCAAATAGCTCGGTCTATTGAATTGACTAATTCCCCAATAATTTTACTTAAAAAAAATATTCATTTTAAAGAATCTAATCATGATTACTGAAAAAAATATACTTATTACAGATGAGATTAATAAAAAGCCTGTATTAAAGGCAAGCAGCAATTATATGGAAACGCTTGTGAAACTTGAACCTGTTTCAGGAGGATCAGATATTCATGCATTTATGAATGATGATAAACAAATTGATCTCTATTCTGTTGGTACAGATCTTAGAGTTTATCGTCTTAGACCCAAGAATAATGCTCAGGCACCCTATTTACTGGAAGATTTAAAAGTAAATTTAGAACAGCTTTCATTATTTCAAGCTATTAAAGGAGATAATGCAAATCCCTCTATTCTAGGTATTAATGGTACAGGACAGCTTGCATTGGCTTCATTTTCAGGAGGGTATTCTCAAAAAGTATTTCAGCCCTCACAAGCCTCAGAAAAAATTAGACAGTTTTTAAGCTTACGCGGCGTTACAGGAAACATTTATGCCAATGTATTGCTTAACGACGATACATTAGCCAGTAATTTCTTTTCACCTACTGATTTAAAATGGAAATCTGAACGCTGGGTAAAAGTCTTAGATCCTAATGGAAATGAGGCTAAAGTCAAATCAATTGCGATGTGTTCTAACAGTCAAGTACAATCTTCATTATTTGCTATTGGTAAAGAAGGCAAATTTGAAGATCATGTACTTTTTGCAGAAGATAGTTTTACATTTACAAAAATGCGCGATCTGGCAGGAAAGAAAGTAATCGATTTATCTGTTGTACTTGATGAAAACAAATTGCTTAATATTTTTGGGATTGAAAAGGACACAGGCATATTATGGGTAAAACGTCAGAAGAAATACTCGACAAATTTCAAAATTGATTTTGATGACTGGCAAAAAGTTGCCAATAGTGCTACTGCCTTTGGAGCAGTTAAACTAAAACGTGTATTCGCAAATATCAGATTGGATAATTTCCTAGAAGTGTTTGCTATTGGAGAAGACGGAAAACTTTATCACACCTATCAATTGACTAATTCTACTGCCAAACAAACTTGGGCAGAATTCTTTCCTTTGGGTAATGGAGTCGGTAATTCTATTTTTACATTAGCAAGAAGTTATACTGGTTATTCAGAAGCATATACCGTAACCAATGACAATTTGGTATTACGTTTTTGGCAAAATCCAGAAACCTCTCAATGGTTTAGTACGCCTATTGAAATCGAAAAAACTAGCCAGAATGTTGTAAGTGTACCTACTCATGCGCTCGAAATTACGGTACTTGATAATGATGGAGTACCGCAGCCCAATGCAGAAGTTGGACTTTCTGCTTCATTTCTCACTAATTTATCCATCAATGGACTTTCTTATCAGGCAAGTTTAGTGGGAAAAATTAAGGTAAAAACAGATACCACTGGTAAATTAGTAATCAACCAGCGTGCAAATAGCTTGGCAGCAGCAAGTATTTTAATCGAAACTGAATTTACAGGTGCAATGCCCATACAGGTAGAACCCAATGCACAACTGCAGGAAAAAATTAAATTTACAACTACAGATGGTGTATTGAATGCTAAAGATAAAAATGGCAATTATTTACTTGCAGAAAAAGATCGAACACGAGCAAATGCCGAAAGTATTGCAAAGATCATGACAAGTTCAATGTCACTTACGGGGCAAAATACAGGGAAACAAAATTTTATATACCAATCAAAAGGCAAACTTGGCAAATGGTCTCCAAACATTAATATGGCTAATGTCAATGAACAACATTGGGAAATTGATTTTGGAGGTGGATTTCCGACATATAAAACGTTAACTTTTGAAGAAGTATCGTTATACAGACAGAGTAATTTTGATGCTTTAGGATTTCTCGGAATTGATTGGGGAGATGTATGGAATGCCATTAAAGAAGGTGTAGGCTCTGTTGTAAATACGATTAAACGTATCATAGTTTCTGTAGGTGAAGTTATAAAAGTAGCCTTTGAATTTGTAATTGATGGTATTACAAAAGTGTTTGAAACCGTAATAGAATTTGTACAGCAAGCCTTTGATTTTGTAGAAGGAGTATGGAACTGGCTTAAAGTAAAGGTTGAACAATTGTTTGAATGGCTTGGTTTCCTTTTTGAATGGGAAGACATACGCAGAACAGCAGACATTGTAAAGTTTAATATTAATACCATACTTGATTTTTCGGTTGTTGCAACTGATCACGTCAAGGGTGTTTTTGATACTTGGATATATGAATTAAAGGACACTCTTAAAGAAGCTGTTGATCATTATATTAAAGAGCTCGGAACGGGTTCAACACTTGGTAATTATGGAGACCAATACAAAAAGAGCGATCCGGAAAAAGAACATGCACTAGATCATAATATCTTGCTCAATTCGGTAAAAGAAAATTATAAAGATGCCTCATCGGTCAATGAATTTAAATTTTTTATTGAAGATAACAGCCCAATAATGGATTTGCTTGATCAAATGAAAGCTCTTTCTGAAAACTTCCAATTTGGTGATGGTAAACAGGCATTTGATGAAGCACTGGGGTATTTTTCTAATATAAAAGAAAACCCAAGTCAAGCCTTGCAGTTGGTACTCAGCGGTCTGCTAAAAATTGGAGAAAGTGTTGCCATGTTCTTGATTGATTTTGGAGCAGGTGTGGTGAGAACTATTCTTGACGTAGTAAAACTATTAATTGAAGCTTTTAAAGATTTGTTAAATACCGCATGGAGAATTCCTATAGTGTCCGACATCTTTAAATTTATAACAGGACATGATCTTTCTTTCAGTATTATAGACCTTATTGCATATCTTATTGCAATTCCGACTTGTGTATTGTTTAAAGTAGTTTACAAACAAGCCCCTTTTCCTACTGATGATTCAGTAACTGCTTTTAAAAACACCTACAATTTGGCCTACTTAAAAAGCCGATCTGGAATTGATAATTCAAAAGAAGCTATTTTAATGAGAAATGCAGTGCAAACTGTTGATCCGTTAGTGGTAAATTTATTCAAAACAGGTTTTGCGGTGAGTATGTTTGTAAAAATATGGTCAGACATCGGTACATCCATAGCTTCTTCTACCAATCAGGTTAGTGATGTTTTGGGTTATGTATCGCTTGGAGCAGGTATAACAGCCGCCGCATTTACAAATCCTTGGATCGTAGAGGTAGACCCAGGTAAATTATTATGCGGTAAAAACGATGCTGCTAATGGAGAAGCAAGTTCTAATGTTGGTTATTTAGCGACGGTAGTTAGTGTGGTCAAAGGGGTAGTAGTTTATGCTGTTAAAAAGAAGAACCCACAATTTCCACCCACCGTTGTTGTTAAAGTAAATGAGCTTTCATCGACTATTGCGGGATCGCTTCGATGTGTATTATATGTTGTTGAATATGTGCTTTCTTCAAAAAAGAAACCCAAAACATTAGCTCGTAATCTTACAGCCACAATACCAGGTGAAACATTACGTTTTTTGTCCTTAAATGAACTAAATACAGGTACTTTTTATATACCGGAGGCAATTTTAGGAGTACTCACGTTTGGAGGATATACTTCATCATTAGTTATTTACCTTACAGATGACGATGTATCACTATTAGAAGCAGAAAATACTCTGTTAGAAAATAATATTGTTCAAGAGATTATTTAGAAAATTATTGTTTAGTTAATAATGATAAAGTTAGTTTGAATGGAAATCTCTGACTTATATGTTTATTAACATATTTATTTTTCAATATGTTGTTTTACTTGGAGTAGAATTTTCACACATTTAAGTTGTTTAACTTAATATGTTATGTAGAAAAAAGAGCTAAATGTTTATTGAAAAATAAGCCAATTTTTAACTTCGGAGGAACAACAATCCCTAAATGTAGATATACAATCTGTGCCCTCAAAGAAAATCAATTGACATATAAAACAAAAAAGCTTCAGAGAAATTTGAAGCTTTTTCTTTGTAGCCCTAACGGGACAATTTTCGAACCATTTTATGGATGATTTAAAAAGAGTAAATGGAGAATAAACTTTAAAATTTCACCGTTATACTATTAATTTAAAGAGAATTTATTTTTTAATATTAAGAATTGTAAAATTATATTATCTTTTATAATTTATAGTTTTATAATATCGGTATAAATGATCATAAATAATTAGCTCATACATTCTTTGCTTAGAAGTATATTGTCGGTTAATCATCATATGGATATGACTTGCTAAAAAATCGTAAATAGAGATTTGAATTACGTTTTTTGTTTCTAATATTTTTTCTGCGATTTGATTTTGTTTTTCTTCAATGATTTCGAAAAAATCAGGAAAATCTTTTTTGGTTTCTCCCGTTAAAAAACATTTTAATTCGTTAGATAGTTCTCTGTATTTTTTATCAAGCTCTTTTTTTAATATTTTATCAGCCTCAAATTCTTCCTTAAAAGAATGTTGCAAACTGTTTATTAAGTTGTACTTCTCTAAATTGGATAAAGAAAATGAGTTTAAAAAAGAATCGATTGAGCAAAAACTAAATAAAAGAGCCATTTCTTTTTTAGGGAATGTTTTTTTTAGCGAAAGATATTGAATCATCATTTCGCTATCTTTCCAAAACAAAAATTCAGAATTTTCGATAGTGGTTTCACCATATCTTTCCAGTTCTCTTTTATAAGTATCTGTTTGAATTTTCCATGCTAAATTTTCCTGAAGTAAATCATTTATAACAGGACATAGCATATTAATCACTTTTGATAAATCCTTTTTGTTTTCTATTAAAAACCGAATTCTAAAATGTGTATCATTATCCTTGTATCGAATGAAGAACCATTTTTGGATGATTTTTCTTTTTTTTAATTGTAAAATAACAGGATACAATTTTTCAAGTAAAGTAAGATCTGTTGTTTGAACTCCAGTATAAATTTTATAATACAGCCACTCACTTCCTAAACAAAAATTTCTTTGCATTATGACTGCTCTTTAAAAAATGATATTATAAATTGATTGCTAAAACCTTCTCCCGTACTGTTTTTCACAATAGATTCTTCAGTAAATAGAAATTCTTCTAAAATTATTTTGTCTTTATTTTGAGCCGACTTTAAAAACAATTGAATTCCAATTTCTGTTTGAAAATCTAATAGTAAAGTGTTGTCAGAATTAACCCAATTAACGAGACAAGGAATGTTTTTATTTATTCTCCAATTTGAGAATACTTCAAACAAACTTTTGCCGCTTAGTTTAAAAAACGGTGTCATATCTTTTTTAGAAATAATCCATTTGGCTTTAGAGAGTATAATTTCTTTGTATTCTACTCTTGGGAAATAGTTATAATGTGATTCTAAAATTCCCCAATTAAAACTAAATATTGGCTTTGTATTTTGTGCCTGTAAATCGCATAAAAAATGATATACAGGTAATGAATTGTTATAAAAGTTGTGAGCGTTTGACAGGCAAGGAATGACTTCTTTATCGAGTTTTTTAGAACGCAATATAATTTTATCGTTTCTGACAGACACAAATAAATCATTCAAATCAATTAAATTTCCCTTATCAACACCTGAATTTGCTAAATATGCAATTTCATAATTTCTTAAAACAGGTCTTCGCAAAATATTTCCCGTTCGGGATTGTGGAATATGAACAATTTCGGCTAAAATTTTATCATGATGATAGTTTTGTTCTTTTTGAATAATTTCTTTGGTTAGCTTATGAATCTCAGGATTTCCATTGCAAAATCTCCCCAAAAATTTTGCTGCGCTTATATTTCCTGAAGATTCAATTACTAACTTTTCATTATTGTAAATTTCAATTAGTGCTGAAAATGTGACTGGAGCATGATCAAAACTAGCATCAAAATCAGGAAAATCACTTTCCGATAATTCTATTTTTCCTTGATTTTTTGAAAGACATTCCTGAAGTTTTTTTTCTAAAATTGAATCATAGGAAGTCCAAGTTTGGTTTTCGTTTTTATTTTTTTTCTCTTTAAAAGAAAAATCTTCCAGTATTTCGTGCAAATCATTCATCTCATGATTTACTGGATAACCTAATCCTGATTCTGTATCTAAAATAGCCATAAGCGGCATTTCTTGTGATTCATACCTTTTAGAGAATGCTTTAATAAATGCCTTAAGATTATTAGATTCTTTTTTAGGTTGTATACCATTTAAAAAATAGAGACCCTTAGTTCCTTTTTTTGCAATAGTTGCATTTAAACTATTTGCTCTGGTAGTTGTAGTTAAATCGGTTTGAAAAAGATATTTTTCATCATATTCAAATCCTTCTTTCAGAATGTTTTCTTTGATTTTTCTGTATTGGTTTTCTGTTGGAATTAAAGAAGTATCTAAATCTAAAATTTGTTTATTTAAGTTTTCTATAAATTGATATTCTTTTTTTAGATCTGGAATATTTTTTAAAATGGATAAAACCCTGTCAAATTCATTATTGCCAGTTACAGCAGCATCTATTTCGCTTACTAAAAACTGGAAGTCTATAAGGTGGATAATAAACTCAAGAGCTTCTTCTTTTTCAGAATCATTGTCTGCTAAAACAGAAACTATTTCGTTTACGGTTAATCCTGATTTTGCTTTGAGCATTATATCTTTTAATGCGTCAGATTTTCGTAAGGATGTTATACTATGTTCGCGCTTTGTTTTTATGTATTTGTATTCGATATATCTGTAAAAACCACCAAATTCATAAATAGAAGAATTAGGAAAATATTTTAAGTGAAAAATTGCTGTTTTTCGTTTAGCAATATTTTGAAGTAACGCTACCCAGAATTGCATATCAAACTGAGTAAACCGTTTGTGCTTTTCAGGAAAATCTAAGACTATATTAGTTTCAGTATCTATTTTCCCAACAGAACATCCGGCAAACAACCCAAAAGGAGTACACCTCGAAGACATTCTTGCAATGTATTTGAGGAAAGTAAATTCTACATTTGGTTTCTTTTCATCAAAGGAACAAATATAGTTATCCACCCATTTATCAAGCTCCTGAACGAGTTCTGGTGAAGTCAGGTTAAGAGCTTCTTTAATTAAAGGTTTTTTGTATATAGTAATTGCCTTTTCCTGAGCGTAATTTTTTGAAAAATCTAAATAAAGGGATATCGGAAATAAAGGTGTTCGTAAAACATACTCTGAAAAATGCTGAATTTTAAATGTTTGCATTATTTCTTCTTTATACTATAATCAGGATGTCCTAGTTGCCAATAAAAAAATGCATAAGAATCAGCAAGTTTATCATACAATTTATCAGAAGATACATCTCCACCATGACCACTTTCCTGATCTACATTTAAGAGTGTAGGATTATTACCTGAGTTATTAGCTTGAAGTTTGGCTGCAAATTTTGCAGGTTCCCAAGCTGTTACACGTGGATCATTCATGCCAGTAGTAATCAAAGTTGCGGGATATTTGATTCCTTTTTTTATATGATGAAAAGCATCCATTTCAAGTAGTGCTTTAAACTCTTCTTTGTTTGCAACAGTTCCAAATTCTTTTACGTTATTTGGTCCGTTAGGTGCTATTTCAGAACGTACCATATTTAATGATCCTACATTAATAACTGCTGCTTTAAATAAATCAGGTCTTTCTGTAATAGCTCTGCCTATCAAGATACCACCTGCACTTGCACCTTCTACTCCTAAATATTCAGAAGAAGTATATTTTTCCTTAATTAAATATTCGGCACTCGTAATAAAATCTTTCCATGTATTTGGCTTTGTTTCCTTAAAACCTCCTTTATGCCATTGATCACCTTTTTCTCCACCACCTCTAACATGTGCATATGCCAAAATACCTCCATCTGCAACCCACAACAAACTATATGGATTAAAATAAGCCTCATTAGAGTCGCCATAGGAGCCGTATCCATCCATGATTACTCTGTTTTTACCATTTTTATTCAATCCTTTTTTATAAATAATTGTTAGTGGTAAATCTAATCCATCATGTGTTTTTATTTCTATTTCTTCTACAACTATATCTTTATATTCTGGATAATCTGGCTCATCACGAAAATCTTCAGGTTTTAAGGTATCAGTTTTAATATCGTACTTGTATCTTTTTCTATCCTGAGTCCACCCGGAACAAGAAATCCAGATATCAGATACATCTTCACTTATTGTTTGCATGTAAATCTTACCGGAAGGTGTTGGTAATTTAATTTTTTTATAATCTCGTCCGTTATAAAAGTAAAAATTTGCAACGACTCCATTTTTTACTGTTGTAAAGAAAAGTCCGTCTTTTGTTTTTACAACATCATCTATTATTTCATCTTTTATTTGCGGAATTAAAACTTCTGCTTCTGAAAAATTAGGAGATATAAGTGATGTTTTATAGAATTGACTTTTGTTATTTTTCTCAGAAACAAATATGATATCATTTCCGTTGATTATAGAAGTTTGAATTTTATCTTCTTTTTTATAAAAAGGTTTCCAAATTATGTCATCCTTATAAATATCAGTCACCTTTGCGTAATAATTATCCTGATAGGAAGAAACTCCGCCAATACGGCCAAAGATATAATTGTTGAATTTTTGACGGATTTTAACAACAGGAAAATCTTCTTTATTTAGTTTTAATTCCGGGTTTTTTGCTTTTGAAAAAATATCTTTTATTGTATTAGGATTACTTCCAATTTTATAAACAACAGATTGTGTGTTCATAATAAAATCACTGGATTTCGAGTCAATATTTGGAATATGAACAAAAACAATCCCCGAATTGTCAGGTAACCAGCTTATACCACCTATTCCGCTTGGCCAGGTATTGGTGATGATTTCCGGTAGCATTTTGTTTTTCAGGACATCATAAATAATAACTTCGGCAATTTCTTTTCCTCCTTCGGTAAGTGCAATAACAACTTTAGAGCCGTCTGTAGCAGGTTTATAATAACTTATTACATATTTTTTTTTGCTTTCAGGTTTAAAATTCCCGGGATCAAAAAGTAATTGTTCTCTACCATTAAGGCCTTTTTTATAATACAGTTTTCGATAGTTATCGCCACTACGCATTTTGTTATAAAAATATCCATCATCTGTAGTTATATTTATAGCACCATAAATAAATTCAGACTTCTTATCTATGTTTAACATTCTCTGCAGTAAATCATTTCTTTTAGGAATATTTTTCAAGATTGATTCAGAATACTTAGTCTCGATTTCCATCCATTTAATAACATCAGGATCTTTTAAATTTTCTAAATTTCTGTAATCATCGACAATTTCAATTCCATGATATACATCTGTTTTTGGAATCGATGGAGCCAAAATGGGTGATTGAGCCGACATGATTCCAGAGAGACTAAGGGCTAAAAATGCTATATTTTTCTTCAATTTATTGGGGCTTAAAAAGATTGTTATATTTTTTTAATCTTATTCACTTTTTCAGCAAGCTGCATTGCATTGTAAACATTTAAAACTTTTCCTGATTTAGATAATTCAGAAAAAGGAACTTTTGTATCTTTCGTTCCCGGCACTATAACTTCCAAGTTATAAGAAGTTCCAGAATCCATAATAATTTGTTTAACTTGTGATGCTGTAAGTTTAGGGTAATAAGACCAAATTAATGAAGCTGCTCCACAAACCATAGGAGCCGAAAAAGAAGTACCTGATTCAGTTTTATATATATTACCTGCACCAGTAGTATAAATCTCATCTCCGGGAGCAAATAAGTCTACATTTTGCTTACCGTAATTAGAAAAATCGGACACAAATGTATTATCTAATTTTCGAGTTGTAGATCCCACGTTAATAAAATTGTCAAATATTTCTATAGAATCATCATAATTAAGATCATTAGGATAATTTTTGTTTTCATCTATATTTTGATTACTATTTCCGGCACTATGCACAAGAAGAATATTGTGATCTTGAGCATATTTAAATGCATCTATTACCCAATCTTTATGCATTGAGAACTCTTTTCCAAAAGACATATTAATTATTTTCGCTCCATTATCAACAGCATAACGTATCGCCATTACTATATCTTTATCATGTTCATCACCAGAGGGAGAAATATTTAAAGGCATAATTTTTACATTTTCTGCAATTCCTTTTATTCCTTTATTATTAGTCCTGTTTGCAGCAATAACACCAGATACCATTGTGTTATGGTCCTGAATAGTTCTTATTCCTTTTATAGTATTGCTAACATTATTATTGCCATATCCTTTTTCTAAAATAGCCGGATTATCACCAATAGAAAGACGTTCATTATACTCTAAATTCAAATTTTTGTTTACAATAGAATCTAATTGCGTTTCTTTATCTTTTACATCTTCAAAAGTATTTTGGTCAACCTGAAGACAAGTCATCATATAAAAAATTAGTGCTCCAAGATCTTTATCATTATCATCCCTCATCTGGCGGTATTTTTTATCATTTATCTTGCATTTTTTATACATACTGTCTAATTGTTTATATGTATAATCTTCTTTTGGAAAAAAATATTTTAAAGTATCCTTTACTACAGGATAAATTAAGGCAGTATGTTTCAATGATTTCAGCCAATTGGTGTAGTATTTATTTTTTTGCTCAAATGTTTTTAATGCCCTTTGATATTCTTTAAATTTATATAAATCTTTAGGTTCTATTTGCGATTCTGTTTTGTCTTTAAATAATTTGCCCCATTCCTGTACTATACGAACATATTCATATCTATTCCATACCACGTAGGCCCCACTTTTTGTTCCGGTAAAACTCCAGCCGTTGCAATCATCGATATAACCATTATTATCATCATCGATATTATTATTTGAAATCTCTTTTAAATTTGTCCAGATTACTCCTTGTAAATCTTCGTGGTTTAAATCAATTTGAGTGTCTATAACGGCAACAATTATATTTTTGTTTTTTGGTTTCTTTTTGTTTTGAAAATACCACTTGTCTAAAGATATACCTGGGATGTTATCTTGCTGAAAATCCTTTTGATACCATGCATTATTAACATCTGTTTTAGGAGTTGGCTGTAGAACAGTAATCTTCGGTTGATTGGTGGACCTGCATCCTATAAGAATGATAATTAGAAAAGAAGAAATATAAAAGTTTTTCATTTTTGAGGTTTATTTAATTACCTCCATAAAAGATTAACTCTTATATGGAGGTAATTTTTTTTAATCATTAGCAACACATTGTCCAGTAGAACCACCACCAGCTTTATGATTAGTATCGATCGGGTCATCATTACCACCAACAATCACACGCATGTTCTTTAATTTTGCTACTTCAAATTTTTCCAGATTAAATTTTTTGCTTGGTTTTTTTTCTTTGTTTTTCATGTCTTTTTTGAATTTTATTTGTTTGTATAAAATGCAAATTTATATTCTCTTTCAGTTATTCAGTCAAAACACTTTCCTTTACTTGTCGGAATTCGTGAATTCCGTTTTTCTAAATAGTGTAAATTATTGATTTTATTTACTTTAATTAATTTCTAATTTTTCTAATTCTTTGATGAAATAGGACGGTTTAATACCTGTTTTTTTGAAAAATGCTGTAGAAAATGACTCGGCATTATTAAACCCAAATTCATAAGCAAGAGCTTGAATAGTATATTTTTGTAGTTTTGGATTGTTTTTTAGAAGAACAATAGCATGTTCAATTCGTAAATCATTAATGTACTGAATAAATGTTTTGTCTTTATACGTATTAATAATTTTTGAAATATATTTACTATTTGTTTTAAATGCTGCAGAAAGTGTTTGTATGCTTATATTTGTTTGGAGATATTCTTTTTTATATTCGAAACGATCGAGTTTTTCTAAAATTTGTTTAATCAATTCGTCACCAATACCAATTTCTGTTTTACCAATATTTTGAATTCCAACTTCATTTTTTGTGTTACTTATAGAAATCTCATTTGAAGTCTTTTTTTGATTTATAAGTTTTTCGAATCTGAATCTGTATTTGTTTTTTTGTTTCTGTTGATAAATTCCAAAACAACTAATAGAAATAGTAACTAATAAAAGAGTAGAAATACCCCAATATGATTTTTGTTTATCATTTTTCAAGGATTGTATAAGCCCTTCTTTTTCTAAAAACAAATGCGGAGTATCATATTCTTTTCTGACTATTGTATTAAATTCTTTATAATTCTTCTGAAGAATGCTATCAATTTCCATATATGCTGTTATGTATTTTAATTGATTTTCTTTATCTCCCTTGTTTTTGTAAAAACTAATTAAATATGGATAACCTTCAATAAATTCATTGCTTATTTCTTTTGTTTTTTTATAAATTGAATCTACCTTAATAAAATTCTTTACTGCCATTGTCTTATCTCTCAAACCGTCGTATGTTTTTCCTAAATAATAGTAGGATGCCAATATATTACCTGTATCATTATTAGTAATCATTATTGGAAGTGCTTTGTCTATACTATCTAGTGCAGCTTTATAGTTCTTTTTTAGTAATTGATTCGCACCTTCGTTAAGGATAAAAAGATACTGATATTTTTTATTTTTTGTAATTTTTGACTCATTATAACCTAGTTTGTTATAATAAGCTGTTGAGTCTGTGTTTTTAAGTGATTTATAGCAATCTGCAATGCCAAAAATAATGTCTTGATAATAATTAGAGTATTGAGATGAGCTTACATCTTTTGTTTTATAAAAATTATAGCATTTTTTATACAAAGTCAGAGCTTCGTTATAGTCTTCTAAATCTTCTGATTTTGTAGTACCAATAAAGCTTAATACATTATAATAGAAATCTGTATTTGTTTTAAGTGCAATTTTTTCAGCTAAATTATAATTAGCCATTGCTTCTTTAAATTTGAATTGTCTTTTAAGTAAATCTGCCTTTTCACAATAGGCAGAAGCTGGAAAATACCTATCATTAGTGTTTAATGAATACTTTATAACACTGTCTAAATATGTAATAGCCTTGTTAGGATTTTTATCGTAATACAAAAGAGCAAATTGATAATTTGCTTTAGCCTTTCTAATAGCTATATTTTCAGTGTTAGCTTTAGCCAAATATGCATTCGCACATTCTAGCTGTACTTTTTGATTTTTTGTATTTGCAAAATACAAATCATGTAATTGGTCATAAGTACATTGAGAAAGACTCTTTTTGGGAGATTGTCCTAATAATGTAAATGATATTAGGAATAAAAAAAGGAATTTATTCCATTGTAAGTAGGCCATTGCAGTTATTTTTTGGCAAAAATACAGTAATTACAATAGTTTTTAATTTAAAATAATGATTTTTCTTTCAAAATTATAAACTATTGATATTTAGTTTTTTACGGTCTTTTAAATGTCGAAATTCGTGAAAATACATGTCCGAATTCATGAATCCCGATAGTAATAGTTTGTTATACTTATTTTACTGCTCTAGTTTTGAATTCAGAAAATTAAACAGTAAAAAAATTAATATTTAGAATGATAAGAATAATAATTGTCGCTACCCTGTTGTATAGTTCTTCTTTGTTTGCACAAATAACAGTAAAAGGCAAAGTGGTTAATTCGAAAAACACTTCTTTTGATGTTTTGGAAATTCTACTTACCGATAATAAGTCTAAATTAGAGAAAAGTGAAATAGCCAATGTTGAAGGTAAATTTTCTTTTTTAGCAAAAAAAGGAGGTTATCTGTTACAAATAAAGCATCTAAACAAAATCATATGGAAGAAAGACATTATCTTATCAAATGATTTAGACCTCGGAGAAATTATAATACAGGAAAATGAAGAAAATCTAAAAGAAGTCATAGTAAATAATAAAAAAAAACTTATAGAAAGGAAAGTAGATCGTTTGGTTTTTTATGTCGAAAATTCGATTAATGCGACAGGAGGTGATGCAACAGACGCATTAAAATTAACCCCTGGAATACAACTACAAAACGATGTCATTACAATGATTGGCAAAAGCAATCTTGCAGTAATGCTTAATAACAGATTAGTACAACTTTCAGGTGATGATTTAATAAATTTCTTAAAGACAATTCCTTCCGCTACCATAAAAAGTATCGAAGTAATCACTACACCACCAGCTAAGTACGATGCTGAAGGAAATAGCGGAATCGTAAATATAAACTTAAAAAAAGCAACAAATAACACATGGAATGCTTCATTAAATGGGGTTTACAAGCAAACGGCATATTCCACAGGTAGTATGGGAGGAAATTTTAATTATCAAAAAAATAAAACTTCATTAGTTGTCAATACTAATTATTCTAGTGGAGCTTATCAAGGCTTAGAGAACACTAAAATATATTACCCTGCTCAATTATGGGATAGCAAAGTGAAAGGTAAAAATTTTATCAATTTGTTAAGTAATCGGATTGGGTTGGATTACCAATTTTCAAGAAAATGGACTATGGGAATTCAATATATGGGAAGTTATAGCAAGCCAGATATCAATGACAACGACAATACATATTTGACTGATAATTTTACTAAAATTAATAATGGCAAAATAAAAACTTCTGGTAACAGTCTGAGAAAAAAAAATATAAATGCTATAAATTGGCATTCCAATATTGTCTTGGATACCCTTGGGAGAGATATTACAATTGATCTTGATTATCTAAATTATATATCTGAGAACAATAGAAATTTTTATTCAAATACATCAAATTCTACGCAAACAGACGTTCCAAACGGATACATGTCTGCCAATAATCTCACAGAACAAAAAATTGATAATTATTCTGCCCAAATAAATATGCAGCACCCTTTGAAGTGGGTAATCTTAAATTATGGTACTAAATTGTCTTACTCTAAAACAAATAATGGAGTAAGCTATTACGATACCACAAATGGAAATTCCGTTTATGATCCTTTGCAAAGTAATTTATTCGCCTATAAAGAAAATACACAAGCCCTATATTTTACCGGAAATAAAAAATTCCACAATGGCAAATGGGAGCTACAGGCTGGTCTGCGAATTGAAAATACTCAAACAGAAGGAAATTCAATCACACTCCATCAAATAAATAAAAATAATTACACGAAAATTTTCCCAACTTCATATTTAACTTATACTCCTAATGAAAATCACGTTTATTCATTAAATTATGGTAAAAGAATATATAGGCCCAATTTTAAGGAATTAAATCCCTTTAAGTGGTATTCAAATCCATATTCTTATACAGAAGGAAATCCATTCTTACAACCAACATATACTCATAACTTAGAACTTAATTACTCCTATAAAGATTATCTGAACTCCTCAATTGTATATTCTAAAGACATAGACAATTCTGGTCAGGTAACATTACTGAACGGAATAGATTATACTCAAAAAACAACAAGATTAAACTATTTTAATGATTACAGTTTTGGTCTTCAACAAGTTTATATTTATAAAAAATTGAAGTGGTTAGAAAGTCAAAATACTTTTTATGGTTATTATCAGTATTCAGATTCAAAAATTTATCCGATAACTCCTAAATCCAGTCAAGGATTAGGGGCAACAATTGGTACTTTGAATACTTTCACAATGAACAAAAACAAAACAATATTGTCCGGGTTTGATTTGCAATATAATTTTCCTCATCAATCTTCGGATCTGGTTTACAATTATGCAACTACGCAATTAAATGTGTTTTTAAGGATGTTCTTTTATAATAAAAATTTACAAATAGCACTTATAGGAAACAACTTGTTCAAAGCTTATGACTATAACAATTCAAGTAATAGAAATAATATTGAGTCTATTAATAAAGGTTATTATGATTCAAGATACGTTCGCCTTACTATATCTTACAAGTTTGGAAATACAAAAATAAATGTGTCAAAAAGGCAAATAAGCAATGAGGATGAAAAAGGAAGAATAAACTAATTACGTCGTTTACAATATAAAAACTCTTATCAATTACAATTAATGGAATATAATAATTCTTAAAGGGAGTTTCATACTTATACTGATAAATTTAATATTGAAAATATTTTTCTAATTTCTAAGTGCTTTGTAGTTGCAAATACATGAGTAAATAGCTTTTTAGACAAATAACACTTGCAAGTTATCCGACTGTTCGGAGAAAAAATAAGCAGAAAGTATTGATCAACAATAATTTTTTTTAAATGAAAAAACAAGTAAAAAAGTTTGATGCTGCTAAATTTGAGATTCTTCAGACAAAAGGCGAAGTATTAAAAGGTGGCTTTTCTGTAGCCTTAACAACTTCTGTTACAGGTGGAAATCTTATTGCGCCAGCAAATAACTGTTATGGTGGTAACTGTGCAAGAGGTTGCGGCGCTGAGAACAATTAAGCAATTAAAATAGCAGGTAAATTAAACAAACCTCTATCTAGGTGTAAATAACTTAAAATAATTACTCAACAATAATCTTTTTTTAAAATGAAAAAACAAGTGAAAAAGTTTGATGCCGCCAAATTTGAGGTTCTTCAAACAAAAGGAGAAGTATTAAAAGGTGGCTTTTCTGTAGCCTTAACAACTTCCGTTACAGGTGGAAATCTTATTGCACCAGCAAACAATTGCCATGGTGGCAATTGTGCAGCAGGATGCAGTGAGCAGATTCAGTAATTAAAACACCTAGGTATTATTTACTTCCTAAATAATACCTAGGTAAATCATAGTAAATTAAGTACTTACTTAAGATAAAAAAATTAAAGCTAAATAACCCCAAAAAAAAGATAATTGAAATATATTAACAAATCATAATATGAAGTACAGCCAATTTAATTCTATTGTTCCACATGAAGGAAAATATGCACTATATAATTCCTTTCAAAATAAGGTAATTTTTTTAGATCCCGAACTAAAAGATCTTCTTCAGGCCGGAATTTCAGAAGGAATTGATGCTTTAGAAGAAGTTCATCCGTCTTTTTTCGAGTATTTAAATGACAACAAGTTTATTGTAAAAAATGAGTGTAATGAAATTGATGAAGTAAAAAAAATTTCAAAAGCAGTTGATGAAAATCAAAAAAATTATACACTTACAATCAACCCTACAATGAATTGTAATTTTAAATGCTATTATTGTTATGAAACACATATTAGAAAATCAAGATTAGAAGATAAAGAGATAGAAAAAATAAAGAAATTTATAAGTTCTACGGCTTCAAGAGAAAAATTGGAACACTTTTCATTATCATTTTTTGGAGGTGAACCACTGCTTTATTTTGAGAGAAATGTTACTCCGATAATTGATTATTTTACTGCCAGTTGCAAAGAGAATAAAAAAACTTTCGGTATTGGTTTCACAACTAATGGCTACTTAATTAATCAAAATTTTATTGATTATTTTAGAAATAACAAGATTGATTGTGCATTGCAGATTACTTTGGATGGATATAGAGAAGAACATGATAAAGTACGTTATGTGAGTAAGACAAAGGGATCTTACTTTGAGATCGTAAACAACATTAAATTATTAATAAACAATCATTTTTATGTTGTACTTCGAATCAATTACACAAACGAGAATTTACCAAACACAAATAAGATACCTGAAGATTTTAGCGATATTGAGCAAGAGATAAAAGATAAATACCTAAAATTTGATTTTCACAGAGTATGGGAAGATAATAAAGTAGATGATCTTCATATCGTTCTTGAAAAAAATCTATCAGAGATAAGAGATGAAGGCTTTGTGGCTACTGGAACTTATTCACCAGATAATGTTAATGATTCTTGTTATGCTGATAAAAGAAATAGCGTCGTCATTAACTATAATGGTGACATTTTTAAATGTACTGCCAGAGATTTCGAAACAAAAAATCGCGCAGGGTTTATTTCTGAAGAAGGTGATTTGATATGGGAAAAAGACTATTTAGAAAAGAGAATGAATGCAAAGTTTAATAATAAACCTTGCTTGAGTTGTAAAATAATGCCTTTATGCAATGGTGGATGTACACAACATGCCATGGAGCATATTGAATCCGGTACAGAATATTGCGTCTATCATGGACTTGAAAGTGAGAAAGATATAATTGTAAAAACAAAAATAGAAGATATACTAAATGGAATTCTACAAGAAGCCTAGAGTTAAATTTTATCATCAATTAGAAAGTACCGATTGTGGTGCTGCTTGTTTGTGCATGATATTAAGTTATCATGGCAAACAAGTGGCATTATCTCAAATTAAAAAATTATTTGAGTTTACAAGAATCGGAATTTCTATTGAGGACATCGTGCAAATTTCTACAAAAATAGGTTTATCTTCTACTCCTTTAAAACTAACACAACCTCAATTAGAGGAAATACCTTTGCCCGCAATTCTTTTCTGGAAGCAAGATCATTTTGTTGTTTTAGAAAAAATAAAGCATAGAAAAGAAAAAATTTTCTATTATCTGGCAGACCCTGGCTATGGCAGAATTACATTAGACAGTGATGTTTTTTTGAAAGAATGGTTAGGAAGTAACGAAAAAGGAGTTGGTGTCGTTTTAGAACCATTAGATGATTTTTTACTGACGAATAACCAAAAAGAGGAAAAAAAATCAATATTCAATTCTCCTTTTATTATTTTAGCTTTTAAGTTTTTAGCCAAAAATAAGATAAAATATACAGGAGCAATCTTGCTTATATTATTAAGTCTGGCAGCAAATTTCTTTATTCCGTTCACTTTTCAAAAAATAATTGATACCGGTATTACTCCCAGAGCAATGGAGGTTGTTTATTATTTATTATTTGCTCAAATACTACTGTTTATTTCAAGATTTATTTCTGATTTTATAAGTCATTTAATACTTACTAATATAAATTTTAAACTAAGTGTTAATCTGAAAAAAGATCTGCTTACCAAGTTAATGCGATTACCTATAAAATTTTTTGATACAAGGTTGAATACAGAAACGCTACAGAGATTAAATGATCAAAGTAAAATACAGAATTTTCTTACCTGGAAAGGGATTGATCTGGTTTTAAATGTTTTAAATATATTCGTTTTTGGGGCTATACTCTGTTATTTTAATCCAATGGTTTTCGGAATGTATTTTTTTCTTTCGTTATTATCAATTGTTTGGGTTGTATTTTTCCTGAAGAAAAGAGCCATGCTTGAGTATGCGATGTTTTTAGGCCAATCAGAAAACAATAACAGCATCTATGAATTTATAATGAATATGTCTGAAATTAAGATCAATAATGCTCAAGGCAATATCATTAATAAAATTCTTAGAATTCAGACAAAACTAAACAGATTAGAACTACGCTCACTATTTCTTAATATGTATCAAAATATAGGAGTTGATTTTTTATCAAAACTGAAGGAGATTATTGCAATTGCAATATGCGCAATTTTAATTATAGATAATAAAATGACTTTGGGGACATTATTAAGTATTACCTATGTCATTGGGCAATTGATGAATCCTTTACAAAGCTTAGTTGGTTTTATTAAAGATACTCAGGATGCCAATATTGCAAATGAAAGAATTGGCGAAATTTACAATAACAATGATGAGGATAATAACTCTAAAATACATATTGACAATGAAAATTTTCAACAGATAAAATTAAATAATGTAGCCTTCAAATATCCAGGAAATTTTAATCCATTTGTACTGAATAATATTTCATTTCAAATCCCAGAGAACTCCGTAACAGCTATTGTAGGTTCTAGTGGTAGCGGAAAAACAACATTGCTAAAATTACTTTTAAAGTATTATCCTTCGACAGAAGGAGAAATTTTATTAGATGAACAAAACATCAATAATGTTTACTCTAACGAATGGCGTAAAAAATGTGGAATTGTTCTTCAAGATGGAAACATTTTTAGTGGCACGATAGCCGAAAATATTGCATTAGCGGAAGAAATAATAGATGAAGAAAAATTATTAAACGCTTCAAAAATTGCTTGCATTTTAGACTTTGTAGAATCATTGCCAATGGCTTTTCATACCAAAATAGGAAATACCGGTATCGAATTAAGCGGTGGTCAAAAGCAAAGAATTTTAATTGCCAGAGCGGTATATAAAAACCCTCATTATATCTTTTTTGATGAAGCAACATCAGCTTTAGACGCTGAAAATGAAAAAATCATTCACGACAACCTTCAAGAATTTTTTAAAGGAAAAACTGTGGTGATTATCGCACATCGTTTATCAACTGTAAAAAATGCCGACCAAATTATTGTACTCAAAAATGGGGAAATAGTCGAAACGGGAAATCATCAAGAATTAGTTTACAATAAAGCTAATTATTTTAATCTAGTAAAAAATCAATTAGAACTAGGTGCTTAATTTTAAGAAGAACCCTCAGTTTTCTAAATATTTTCAAATTCCAACTAGACCAAAAGGAAGGAAATGTTTCAGAGTGGGCACTGAAAAACATCCATGATTTTGGGAGTGTTTCAGAGTTAATGATGGTATCAATTGGCTAAGATGCAAAGAGAAAAAGGTCTTGAAAAATGGTATAACTAAAAAATAAGAAACAGCAATATTATTGTAAAAATTGTGATAAGCGACTTATAGAAATTACAGTTATATTGTAGTTTAAGTATGGTTTATTGGAATTAAAATCCAAATTCAACCTTTTAACAATGTTAAAAGGTTTGAGAACATATAGACACAACATTACAAAGTCATGGAACGTTACAGAATATTTCATTTTATACTTTCGAAAAATGTCAAAATAGGTACCAAGTGTTCGATTGCAGTCCCTGACACTCCACAGAAAGAGAAATAAAGCTACTAGAAGACAACGATGCAAAATTAAAAATTATAACTTTGTACTGATGAAAATTTTAGTAATAGAAGACGACCAAAGAGTAGCCGAATTGATACAAAGAGGACTTGAAGAGCAGGGATTTATAGTCACACTAGCTTATGATGGTCTTTCGGGAAAGAAACTGGCAGTCAATAACGACTATGATTTGGTAATCACAGATATAATTTTACCTAAACTTGATGGTTTAGATCTCTGTAAAGAAATTCGTAGAACTAAACCGGAGCTGCCTATCATTATGCTAACCGCTCTTGGTACAACTGATGATAAAGTGGAAGGATTTGACGCCGGTGCAGATGATTATCTAACCAAACCTTTTGAAATGAGAGAGCTTTTGGTTCGCATAAAAGCGCTGTTGAAACGAAGCAATAATACAGGCCATAACATTGGATTTATTCTAAAATATGCTGATCTTGAAATGAACCTTCAGACTAAAGATGTTAAAAGAAATAATTTAGACATAAGTCTTACTCCAAAAGAGTTTAAGCTTTTAGAATATATGCTTCAAAATACGGAACGTGTTTTGTCCCGAACAGAAATTGCAGAAAAAGTCTGGGATACAAACTTTGATACCGGAACAAATTTCATCGATGTATATATCAATTATCTGCGAAAAAAAATTGATAAAAATTTTGATAAAAAACTCATTCATACTAAATCCGGAATGGGATTTATTTTAAAAACAGATGAAAATTAGAAACCAGCTTACTCTATTATTCACTTTTATTACAGCCTCTATTTTATTGGCATTTGCTTCGGTAATTTATCTTTCGGCAAAAGAAAACAGAGAAAAAGAATTTTATGCTTCCTTAAAAAAAGAAGCAATCACTAAAGCTAATTTGTTTTTAAATGCAAAAGTTAATTCCAAAACATTACAAAACATCTATAAAAACAACAGTGCTACTTTGAATGAAGTTGAAGTTGCTATTTATAATACATCATTTAACCTGCTTTACCATGATGCTGTAGATATAGATTTTGTTAAAGAAACTAAACCAATGATTAATAAAATTATTCAACAAAAAGAATTACAATTTTATCAGAAAGACTGGCAGGTAATTGGTTTAAAGTACAAATTTCAAGAAAAAAATTATGTTATCACCGCGGCGGCTTATGATGAATATGGATATAAAAAGCTACAGAATCTGCTTCAAAATATTATTATAGTTTTTATAATATCTATTCTCTTTATATATATTGCCGGTCGTTTTTTCTCAAAAAAGGCATTTGAACCCATTGTTGAAATGACCAATAAAGCAAAAAAAATTTCGGCTACTAATCTGGATTTAAGAATAAGCACTAACGAAAGTATAGATGAACTTTCAGAGATGGCTAATACTTTTAACGAGATGCTGAACCGTTTAGAAGATTCATTTGATGCTCAAAAACACTTTGTTTCAAATATTTCACATGAATTAAGAACACCACTTTCTGCAATTATTGCAGAATTAGAATTGTCAACCAATAAAGACCGAAGCGTTGAAGAATATAAGAGAGCTATTGGTTATGCCTTGGATGATGCTAAAAAACTAGCGAAACTATCTAATAGTTTACTTGATTTTGCTAAAGCAAGTTATGACCTTTCAGAAATAGCTTTTAAATCAGTTCGAATAGATGAAGTATTGTTAGATGCCAGACAGCAAATACAAAAATCAAATCCTGAGTATAATGTAGCAATTCATTTTGAAAATGATTTTGAAAATGACAATCAGATTTTAGTAAATGGTAACGAATACCTTTTAAAAGTAGCCTTTGCTAATTTATTAGAGAATGGCTGTAAATTTTCAGAAAACCATCAGAGTCGGGTTTCAATATCATTTGTTGAAAATAGAATTGCTTTAAGTTTTTCTGACAACGGAATTGGTATTTTGCCTGAAGATTTAAAACAAATTTTTACACCTTTTTATAGAGGAACAAATAGGGTTTATGCAGATGGAAATGGTATTGGACTCTCATTGACAAAAAAAATCATTTTACTGCACAAAGGGACTATTTCAGTTTCATCAAAAATAAATGTTGGATCTACTTTTTTAATTGAGATGCCCCACGTCTGAATTTTTCTCTAATGAAATTCTAATTTTTTTCTAAAAGGTCTCTAATGGCTAAGCCTGCAAGCTTGTTCTATTTTTGCATTACAATAAATATGGAACAACGTTATGCAAAGACATCCCTTTTTTTTATATGTTTTATTGGTTTTGGTTTCGGTAAAAGGAATTTCGCAAACCACTTATAATCTTCAAAACGCCTTGCAGACAGCAAGGAAAAACAATCAGGCCCTTAAAAGCGAGTATTATAATGTTGCTATTGCAGCAAGCGATATTGAAACGGCAAAATTAAGACCTAATCCAACTTTTGGATTTAACTACATTGGTATTACAGGAGAGAAAAATTATGCTCCTAATACAGGTTTTTTTAATAATGCCAATACACAGGCAAATTTCCAGGTAGGTAAAGTTTTTCAACTTTTCGGAACCCGTAAAAACAAAATTGAGTTAGCCAGCCAAAACACAACAGCAGCACAGAAAAGTTATACTGAAACAGAACGTGCTCTTTTTCAGGACGTAGGTTTGAAATGGGTTGATGTCTGGGCAGCCCAAAAGCAATTAGAAATAATTAAAAAAGCCAATAACAATATTGATAGTTTGTTAATTATAAATAAAGTGCGCCTTAAGAATCAGGTAATTTCGCAAACCGATTTTAATCGTACTTCTTTATTATCCAATCAATATGGACTACAAATAAGATCATTAGAACAAAATTTGAAAAATGAATTAGTCAATCTTAAATATCTGTTGGGTACTCAGGAAGAAATAAATATTGATGCAAATGATAATTTTTCTTTTATAATTCCGGCCAATTTAGAAGCTCTTCTGCAGAAAGGTTTAATCGAGCGAAGCGATGTTTTAGCCGCCAAATCAATTATTGAAGCTTCTAATGCAAATATTAAACTCCAAAAATCATTAGCATATCCGCAGCCTGAATTAGGAGCTATTTATAATCCGCAGAACATGGTTCCGTATGTTGGAGTCTATGGTACAATAGAACTGCCGTTTTTTTCAAGGAATCAGGGAGAAATTAAAAAATCTAATTACATAAAAAAGCAAGCCGAACAAAGCCTGCAGACAACAAACCTTCAGGTTCAAACAGAAGTAACCAATGCGTTTAATGCTTTTGAGACTCAAAAAAAGAATGTTCAAAATTTTGATAGTTTACTGTCTCAATCCGAAAATATTTTAAAAAGCGTAAAATATTCCTATTTGAGAGGCGGAACAACAATTATTGATTTTCTGGAAGCACAACGAAGCTGGTTAGATATGCAGCAACAATACTATGAGACCATGCAGCAATATAGAACTGATTATATAAAATTGCTTTATGCCTCAGGTTTAATTAATCAAATAGCACAATAAATATGAAACATTTAATAAAATACAGCGGGCTTATGTTACTGCTTCTTTGTTCCTGCATGGGAAAGGATCATAAACAAGAACAACAAGTAAATAATGTACCGCAGGTGCTTGATAATGGTAAAACTATTTTGTTTCCAAACATCAGCAGTATTGCATTTTTTAAGACCGAGCCAATAGGCAGTTCTGTACTTAGCAATAATATTACCGCTCCGGCTAAAGTATCGGCAACAGTTATGAAATCAGAAGAAGGAGCTTCGCAAAACATTATTTTATTCGAAAATTCAGATTTGGCGGCTAGTTATACACAGCTGATCCAGCATATAATTAATATCAATCAAATTAAGAATAAAAACATCAGGCAAAAACAAATAGAAGTAGAACGTGCCAAAGATTTACAAGCTCATGGTGCGGCGACTGGTAAAGAACTGTTGGAAGCACAAACAGCTTTATCAATGGAACAGACAAGTTTAGCTAATGAAAGAGCAGCTATAATAGAGCATGAAACTAAATTGAAGGCAGGCGGATTTCAGCCTGAAATACTCAAAAAGGCAAAGGCAGGAACTTCATTTATTATTTGTGATATTCCGGAAAATCAAATTAGTAAAATCAAAAAAGGAGATAATTGCATAGTACGTTTTACTGCTTTTCCTAATGAGAAATTTACCGGGAAGATTGATGCTGTTGCCGATATGATTGACCAGTCAACCAGAATGGTTAAGCTTCGAATAAGTTTAAATGATACTAGCGGTAAATTGAAAGCGGGAATGTTTGCAACAGTTTCTTTTGGCTTAAGCGAAGGGGATTTTATTAGCGTTGATAAAAATTCTCTGGTTACAGTTCAGGCAAAAAATTATGTTTTTGTAAAAAAAGGAACTAAACATTTTGAACGTACAGAAGTAACCACTGGTGATCAGATAGGAAACAGAATTGTTGTTTATACAGGTTTGACTAATGGCGATGTTATAGCAATTCAGGGTGTAATGCAGTTAAAAGGACTAAGTTTTGGATATTAAATGAGTTCATTATGTCTATAAAAGAAAAAATATTAAAAGGTGATTTTTCAGATCTTTTGCTTAATCGTAATAATACGCATTATGTTCATCCATCGGCAGCAGCAAAAGTTTTTGCAACGATCCCTTTTGAGGCTGCTTTAAAAGCTTATCAGTCTTTACCAAGTAAAAATCAGGTAACAGTTTTTTCCTATTTAGACCCTTATTTGCAGAAAAAAATAATTAAAAATTTCTCTCCTAAAAAAAGCGAATTTATTCTAAATGAATTGAGTTCTGACGATCGAATGATTTTTTTCTCTTCTCTAAAAAGTTTGGAGCAAACTCATTTTTTAAATCTGCTTGATGAAAAAAATAAAGAAAATGTTCAAACATTATTAGGCTATCCCAAGAATAGTGTAGCCCGTATAATGAATACCAATGTTGCAACCATTAGTCAGGAAATTACAATTGCAGATGCCATAGTACATTTAAAAAATAATTATAAAGATGATGAAACCACTAATGTGATTTTTGTGGTTGAATCGGATAATAAATTGATAGATGATATTCCGATAAGAAGATTTGTATTAAATGATTCTAATAAAAGAGTAACAGAAATATTAGACGGCTTTTGTCCCAGTTTATCAATTACAGAAACTAAAAGTGATGCTGTAACTAAATTCAAAGAATATGACAGAGATGTTTTACCAGTTGTCAATTCAGAAAATATTCTGTTAGGTGTAGTTACTATTGATGATATTTTAGATGTTGCCGAGCAGGTGAATACCAAAGAAATTCAAAAAATTGGAGGTCTGGAAGAACTCGATTACCCTTATGTAAAAACATCATTTTTTTCATTACTAAAAAAACGTGCCAGTTGGTTAATTATTTTGTTTTTAGGAGAAATGTTGACAGCTACTGCAATGGGCTATTTTGATAATGAAATCCAAAAAGCAGTTGTATTGGCTTTATTTGTTCCCTTAATAATTTCAAGTGGGGGGAATAGCGGATCTCAAGCAGCAACTCTTATTATCAGGGCTATGGCTTTGAAAGAAATAAATTTGAAAGATTGGTGGTTTGTAATGCGAAGAGAAATTTTATCAGGATTATCATTAGGTGTAGTCTTGGGAAGTATCGGTTTGATAAGAATTGCAATATGGCAAAATTTGCATTGGTATGATTATGGACAACATTGGTTTTTACTAGCCGTAACCATATTTTTCTCTTTAATAGGAATTGTAATGTGGGGAACATTAAGTGGTTCAATGATACCTATATTGTTAAAACGATGTAAAATAGATCCAGCCACTTCATCAGCACCGTTTGTAGCTACATTGGTAGATGTAACGGGGCTAATCATTTATTTTACAATAGCATCTATTATTTTAAAAGGAACAATTTTATAAAACAAAACATATTATGAGCGAACATCATTCCCATAATCATAGCCATTCTCATAATATTGTGCTTACAAACATTAATAAAGCATTTGTTATAGGCATTATACTTAATTTGTTGTATGTGATTATACAAGTGGTTATTGGATTTCAAATAAAATCACTTTCGTTACTTTCTGATGCCGGGCATAATTTTTTGGATGTGGCAGGATTGGGTTTATCAATGATTGCCTTTAAACTGATGCGGTCTAAAGCAACTAAAAAATACACTTATGGTTATCGCAAAGCCTCTATTCTTATTTCGTTGTTCAATGCAATGATACTACTTGTTTCTATCGGTGCAATTGGTTATGAAGCAATTTTTCGTTTTGCAAATCCACAGCCAATACCAGGGGTAATAATTGCTGTTATTGCTTCCATCGGTATTGTTATTAATGGTGTTTCGGCATTTTTCTTTTTTAAGGATAAAGAAAAAGATATTAATATAAAATCTGCATTTCTGCATTTACTTTCGGATGCTTTGGTATCATTAGGTTTGGTTGTAGGTGGTATTATTATTTATTACACACATTGGTTTTGGATCGATCCATTTTTGAGTATAATAATATGTCTTGTAATCATTGCAAGTACATGGCGATTACTCAAAGATAGTTTACGTCTTACTTTAGATGGTGTGCCTGAAAATATAGATTTGGAGAAGGTAAAGGAAGCCGCTTTAGAAATTAGAGGTATAAAAAGCATTCATCATATTCATGTTTGGGCGATAAGCACTACAGAAAATGCTATGACTGCTCACTTGGTAATAAATGATGATGTTAACACAGAGAAATTGCAAGTCATAAAAAAGAGGTTCAGACATCAGATGGAACATGAAAATATTTACCATATTACACTTGAAACAGAATATTCAGATTATGAAAATACTAAATGCTAATACTTTAATATTAAACAAATGATACAAGCACATATATACATTGATAAAGATGAGTTAAAAGGAACACAGCCTTTGTACGAATATATTTTAAGAATTTTGATCGAACAAAAAATCCAGGGAGCAACTGTATTCCATGGCAAATTGGGGTATGGAGCCCATCAATATCTTAATAGACCAAATGATTGGTTCAGTTTTGATGAAACTCCCTTGTTGATCATCTTTATTGATGAAGATGAAAAAGTAAAACGAGCCTTAAAAGTTTTGCGAGAAGCATATAAAGGTGGTTTTATAGTTACTAATCAAGTTGAAAAATGGTAGATAATGATTAAGAATTTACTCATATTCAGTCTGCGAAACCGCTGGGCTGTAATTGCTATTAGTGTTGTATTGATGGCAATAGGATTTTGGTGTTTTACACAATTAAAAATTGAGGCATATCCTGATATTGCAGATACTAATGTAATTGTAGTGGCTCAATACGAAGGCAGGGCAGCTGAAGAAGTCGAACAGCAGGTAACAGTTCCTATCGAAAGAGCTTTACAAAACACACCTAATGTTTTAGACCGCAGAAGCCGAACTATTTTTGGATTATCTGTAGTACAACTTACTTTTAAAGACGGAACAGATGATTATTTTGCACGCCAGCAAGTTACTGAACGTCTTGCCGGTGCCGAATTGCCTGAAGGTGTTGCACCAGAATTAGCACCCCTTTCTACTGCGGTGGGCGAAATTTTCAGATATGTTGTAGAAGCTCCATCAAACTATAGTCAGGCTCAGCTTAGAGATTTACAAGATTGGGTCATAAAACCGGCTTTATTGCAAGTTCCGGGAATTGCTGATGTTACAACTTTTGGAGGCCCTTTGAAACAATTTCATATTATTACTTCTCCGGAAAAGTTGAGAAAATACAATCTTACTTTGCAAAACGTGATGGATGCGGTAAATGTGAATAATCAAAATACAGGTGGGAATATAATTGAAAGAGGCGGGCAGGGTTTTGCTGTACGAGGATTAGGAGCTATTAAAACAGATCAGGATATTCAAAACATTGTTCTTAAATCTGAGAATGGAGTGCCAGTTTTTGTTCGTGACGTGGCAACAGTCGAAATCACTCCACCGCCGCCAAGCGGCGTTTTGGGCTATACAGTAACCAAAGATAAAAAAGATGTAAGTAGTAGTGGCGTTGAAGGAATTATTCTTTTAAGGAGATATGAAAACCCGAGTGAGGTTTTAAAATCTTTGAAAGAGAAAATGGCAGATTTACAGGAAAATGACCTGCCTCAAGGCGTAACCTTACGCCCAATGTATGACAGAAGTTTCCTGATTGATCACTCTTTAGAAACTGTTGCGCATACTTTGTTAGAAGGAATTTCTATTGTAATTATATTGTTGATTTTGTTTCTTGGAAGCGCCAGAAGTGCATTGGTTGTAGCCTTAACAATTCCATTTTCATTACTGTTTGCCTTTATTCTAATGAGACTTACAGGTATTCCTGCCAATTTACTTTCGCTTGGAGCAATAGATTTTGGAATTATCGTAGATGGTGCCTGTTTAATGGCAGAACATCTCATTAGGAAATATAGAACAGCTACACCTCAGGAAAGACAGGAAGGTATCATAAAAATCACTTTGCAGGCCGCGCAGGAAGTAGGTAGAGAAATTTTCTTTTCAGTAACCATCATCATATTGGCCTATATGCCAATACTTTTAATGACAAGAGTAGAAGGTAAATTGTTTTCTCCAATGGCTTTAACTTTAGCTTTTGCAGTTATAGGTTCAATGCTGGCGGCACTAACCTTTATTCCTGTAATGATTTCGTTTGTTTATAGAAAAGAATTGCTGGATATAGATAAACCTATCAAAGAGCATAAAAATGCTGCATTGGATTTTTTAACTAATGCATACGAAAAAACATTGTCAGGATTTTTAAACAATTATAAGAAAACGACTCTGATAGGATTTTCAGTTGTTGCGGTGTTTATTTTATGCGGAATAAAGTTAGGAACCGAGTTTCTACCAACATTAGATGAAGGATCGATCTTTTTAAGGGGGAATTTCCCAGCCGGAATTTCTATACAGGAAAATGCGAAATACGCTCCAAGAATCAGAAAAATCATTGCTAAATATCCTCAAATATCCTATGTAATAACTCAAACTGGACGTAATGATGACGGTACCGACCCATTTCCTGCCAATAGAAATGAAATTCTTGTGGGGCTTAAAGATTACAAACTGTGGAGCGATACCATTGCTAAAAGAGATTTGGTTGACATTATCAAAACTGATTTACAGCAGCAGATTCCATCAGTACAGTTTTCTTCAGGGCAGCCTATTATTGACCAGGTTATGGAGATTGTAAATGGCAGCGCCGCTGATCTTGCTATTTCGGTTGTTGGTGATGATTTGCAAATGATGAGAAAAAAAGCAGAGAGTATTGCTCAGATTGCAAAAAAAATCGACGGCGCTGTCAATGTAAACATTGAACAGGAGGGAGAACAAGAACAATTGGCAATAGATATTGATCGTGAACAAGCTGCTCGTTTTGGGATTAATGTGGCTGATATTCAAAACATGATTGAGGCGGCGATTGGCGGTAAAACAATTTCGACTTTGTATGACGGGACAAAACGTTATGACATCGTAGTTCGATTTTTGCCCGAGTATAGAAATTCTATCGATGCCATAAAAAAAATTTTAGTACCGTCGTCAAATGGTGCATTGATTCCGATGAGTCAATTGGCAAATATACATTTTGTGGAAGGGCAAACTAATATCTACCGTTATGGCAGTAAACGCATGATTACCGTTAGAACAAATATAAAGGGAAGGGATCAGGGAAGTTTTGTAAAAGAATTGAGAGAAAAGGTAGAAAAAAGTGTAACGGTACCCAAAGGATATAACATCATTTATGGAGGGCAATATGAAAACCTCGAACGAGCAGGAAAACAATTAGCTTTTACCATTCCTTTGACAATTATCATGGTCTTCTTATTCTTGTTTATGTTATATAAAAACTTCCAGCATACAATGATAACAATGAGTTGCATATTGTTTGCTTTAGGAGGTGGCATTGTAGCTTTACTCCTTAGAGGATATTATTTTAATGTTTCTGCCGGTGTTGGTTTTGTGAGTATTTTTGGTATTTCGGTAATGGCAGGTGTATTGCTTGTATCGGCTCTCAATCGAAAAACTTTATTTAAAGAAAATGATTTGCAACAAAACGTATTGACAGCATCAAAAGAACAATTAAGGGCATTATTATCCATTCTTATTGTTGCTATTATAGGTCTTGTTCCTGCTGCTATTTCTTCTGGTATTGGCTCAGATGTACAACGACCACTTGCAACAGTAATTATAGGTGGATTAACCAGTACGTTGCTTTTTGCTCCAATATTAATCCCACCATTATACCTTTGGATGAACAGGAAGAAATTGAAGTAAGAAATCTTAATTAAGGATTATGTCATAAAAATAATAATATACTTTTTACTTAATGAAAGACGGTACTTGATCCCATTTTTCTTAAAAATAGTAAGTTTTCTATATTTTAAAGAATTACTTGTGGTTTTCGAATGAGTTGTCCTAAAAAAGTCTGAGAAATCTAGATTTCTCAGACTTTTACTTATTATAGTTGTGGGAACGGCACTCGAACCTGTCGACAAAAAATAACTAAAATAAACAATTTAATATATTCGAACCTAAGGTTTGGCAGACCTTTATTTTGTTGAATTTTTGGCTTTCAAAAACACCATGTGCCACGATGTTGCCACAAAACTTTGCTTTGTGAAATATTTTTAAAAATTGCCTTAGCTTTTTGTGGCAAAATTAGAGGAAACTCCAAAACGAACTAAAAATTTTATCATAAAATTTGGTTTGTAAAGCAAACTACTTTACATTTACAGAGTAAATTAATATCTTCTTTATGGAAAAAGAAATCAAATTGACACCACAAGAGAGTTTGAAACTTATTACAGAAGTAATTAATCAAACAAAAGAAAATATCAAGTCACATAGTTTTATATTTTTGCTTTGGGGTTGGACTTTGGCTACTGCAAGTATTCTTCAATTTTTGATTCAAACGAAAACTGACTTTAAATACTATTTTTTGCCATTCCCTATTTTGGTTGCTATTGCGTTGATATTAACAATTAATTACAACCGGAATAAAACATCGGAAACTCATTTGAATTTTTTCCTTAAAAAACTTTGGATGGCTTTGGCTTTTGGATTTATTGCCATAGTATTTGTAAGTGTTTATCAAAAAATTGAACCCTTTACTTATACATTGATATTAGCTGCAATTGGCACAACAGTTTCGGGAATGGTAATGAAATTTAAACCGTTGATGTTTGGTGGTGTTTGTTTTCTTATTGCATCTATTTGTTGTGCTTTTATTACAGACGAATTCAAAGTTCTGCTTCACGGTTTTGCAATTATTGTAGGTTATTTAATTCCAGGATACATACTTAAAAATTCAAAATCATAATCGAATGGCGGAGACTTTTGATGAACTAGACCCCGTTTTGAATGCACCTGTTCGTTTGGCTATTGTTTCTGCTCTTGTAAAAATGAAACAAGCTGATTTTGGTTATCTGCAAGAGATAACCAAAACAACACAAGGCAATTTAAGCCATCAGATAAAGAAACTAAATGAAGCAAAATATATTGAAATAGAAAAAACATTTAAAGGAAACTATCCGCAAACAATTTGTAAACTTACAAAAACAGGAAAAAATGCCTTTGAAAATTATGTAGAAACAATAAAAAAATATTTGCATCTCTAATTTTTTTGCTTTTTTAGTCTGTATTACAAACTAGAATTATTTACAAACTAAAATTATTTAATTATTATGAAAACAATAAACAAAGTATTTCTCACGCTACTCTTTTTAAATAGTACAGGAAACGTAAACGCACAAGAAAAAACAACTAATAAAATGGAAACAAAAAAAATAGCATACGCAGACAAAATATTGCTTCATATGCACCCAGAAAAGTTCTTGAATTTTTTACCAAACTTAAATGATGAGCAAATTGCACAGCTATACGGTATGTCAATAGAAGAATATCAATTAGCTAAAAAAGTTTATGACGACCAGGCTCAAAATACAGCATCAGAACTTTTGACAAATTCAGACTTTACATTTAAAATTGATAAACTTCCTTTCAAGAAAAATCAGACTGTTTTAGTAATTGGCGAAAGTACAGCAGATGCTTTAAACTCTTGGGTTTATATTTTGCAATATCTTTTAAATCAAAGACGACCACAAGACAATATTCGTATAATTAATGCTGCGATTTCAGGACAAACTACAACAGAAGCACTTCGTAAAATAACAGCACAAGTAAAATTAAGTCCTGATTGGGTAATTTGTCATTTGGGCACAAATGATTGTATGCGTTATGGAAACCAAAAAACAACCGTTTCTTTAACAGAGACGATTGCAAATCTCAATATTATAAAAGAAATAATTAATAAAGACACAAAAGCAAATATTGTTTGGCTTACACCAGCATCAATTGACGAGAAAAAAGCAGAAAATTTTCAGCCATTCAAAACTCAACAATTGAGTTTAAAAAATTCAGATTTAAATGAAATTAGTAAATATTTGAAAGCCCAACCAGAACCTGTAATTGATTTAACAGAAGAATTTGGAAATCCTGTAAATCCTGAATTCGTTCAGTATGATGGTATACACCTTACTATTGATGGGCAAAAAGCAATAGTAAAATCTTTAATCAATAAATTATCAAACATAAAATAGTATGAAAACGAAATTGACAAACCCGATTTTAATTGCCTGTATTATCTTTTTAAGTATAAGTGCATCAGCAGGGCTTTACGAACATTTATTTGGCATTCCAGAAATGCTAAAAAGTCCGTCAACAATGATAACCAAAAGTAACAACAACTTGGGGCAAGCCATAAAATTTTGGATACCCGTTCATCTTTTGATCTTACTTACAATCGTGTTATCATTAATTTTTAATTGGAAAATACCAAGTCGAAAAAAATTAGTCCTATCAGCATTCATCTGCTATATGTATATCACAGTAATAAGTATATTCTTTGCGAAAAAATTGGAAATATTTAAAAATATGACAGACAATATTGACTTTCAACAGCAAACTAGTCTTTGGATAACAGTTTCTTGGCATAGACCAATTTTGATGATAATAATTGAAATACTATTGCTTATAGCACTTTCACGTCCTGTACTATACAGACAAGTATGATAGGGATACGAAGAGCAACGAACCGCTAACGAGGGTTTTGTAAAATTGGGACAGAAGTACTAAATTAAAACATTAGTAATTCTAATTTACATTTGTGGTTTATTGAAAATTTGTACCTTGAAAGCCCGCTCTTTGAAGCGTAAATATGGAAAGACGAATGTCTCCTGACTTCGCACCTGCAATCTTTATTAGATTAATACTATAGTAAACAAAAAAAAGCTCCAGATTTCTCTGAAGCTTTTTTCGTTGTAGCGGGAACAGGACTCGAACCTGTCCATTAAAAATAATTAAGATAAAAAGCCTAATAAATATTCGAACCTAAAGTCGTTAACTCTTTATTTTACTTTATTCCTGGTTTCCAGAAAGACCATGTGCCACGATGTTGTCACAAAAGCTAAATAGAAATTTTTAAATTTAAAAATTTTAGACAATAGGATAGTTATGTTTGTGAATTTTGTAAAAAGGAGTTTTTTTAAAACAGTTATTTTGTTGAAAACACAGTAAAATAAGAAAAATATTATATTTTATATTTATATTTTAAATTCTAAATTTACCGTTATCAGAAAGTTAAGAAAATGTTTCAAAAAAGAAGATATAAACTCTTTGATAATACTTGCAGATGTCGATAAAGGGTGTACTTTTGCACCCGCCTTGAGAAACAGGCGAGATTGAAAAAGAAACACGTTCGTAGACATATTGAATTGACAGCCGTTTTAACAGAGATGTTAAAACAAAAGAATAAGAGTAATAGAATTGAGAGATTCGAAAAGAACCGATAGATAAAACATCGCAATATAATATAAAAAATATACGATGAAGAGTTTGATCCTGGCTCAGGATGAACGCTAGCGGCAGGCTTAACACATGCAAGTCGAGGGGTATGCTTCTTCGGGAGCAGAGACCGGCGCACGGGTGCGTAACGCGTATGCAATCTACCTTTTACAGAGGGATAGCCCAGAGAAATTTGGATTAATACCTCATAGCATAGCAACTTCGCATGAAGTCACTATTAAAGTCACAACGGTAAAAGATGAGCATGCGTCCCATTAGCTAGTTGGTAAGGTAACGGCTTACCAAGGCTACGATGGGTAGGGGTCCTGAGAGGGAGATCCCCCACACTGGTACTGAGACACGGACCAGACTCCTACGGGAGGCAGCAGTGAGGAATATTGGACAATGGGCGCAAGCCTGATCCAGCCATGCCGCGTGCAGGATGACGGTCCTATGGATTGTAAACTGCTTTTATACGAGAAGAAACACTCCGACGTGTCGGAGCTTGACGGTATCGTAAGAATAAGGATCGGCTAACTCCGTGCCAGCAGCCGCGGTAATACGGAGGATCCAAGCGTTATCCGGAATCATTGGGTTTAAAGGGTCCGTAGGCGGTTTAATAAGTCAGTGGTGAAAGCCCATCGCTCAACGGTGGAACGGCCATTGATACTGTTAAACTTGAATTATTAGGAAGTAACTAGAATATGTAGTGTAGCGGTGAAATGCTTAGAGATTACATGGAATACCAATTGCGAAGGCAGGTTACTACTAATGGATTGACGCTGATGGACGAAAGCGTGGGTAGCGAACAGGATTAGATACCCTGGTAGTCCACGCCGTAAACGATGGATACTAGCTGTTGGGAGCAATTTCAGTGGCTAAGCGAAAGTGATAAGTATCCCACCTGGGGAGTACGTTCGCAAGAATGAAACTCAAAGGAATTGACGGGGGCCCGCACAAGCGGTGGAGCATGTGGTTTAATTCGATGATACGCGAGGAACCTTACCAAGGCTTAAATGTAGATTGACCGGTTTGGAAACAGATCTTTCGCAAGACAATTTACAAGGTGCTGCATGGTTGTCGTCAGCTCGTGCCGTGAGGTGTCAGGTTAAGTCCTATAACGAGCGCAACCCCTGTTGTTAGTTGCCAGCGAGTCATGTCGGGAACTCTAACAAGACTGCCAGTGCAAACTGTGAGGAAGGTGGGGATGACGTCAAATCATCACGGCCCTTACGCCTTGGGCTACACACGTGCTACAATGGCCGGTACAGAGAGCAGCCACTGGGCGACCAGGAGCGAATCTATAAAACCGGTCACAGTTCGGATCGGAGTCTGCAACTCGACTCCGTGAAGCTGGAATCGCTAGTAATCGGATATCAGCCATGATCCGGTGAATACGTTCCCGGGCCTTGTACACACCGCCCGTCAAGCCATGGAAGCTGGGGGTGCCTGAAGTCGGTGACCGCAAGGAGCTGCCTAGGGTAAAACTGGTAACTAGGGCTAAGTCGTAACAAGGTAGCCGTACCGGAAGGTGCGGCTGGAACACCTCCTTTCTAGAGCCTCAAATGTTAGCATTTATGCACGTTGAGGAAAAAAGATGTCTATCTAAAGGATCTGAATTTTAAAATTCAATTACTCTTGCTGTTAGTTCAAATAATAAATTTTAAGTAAAACAGAGTCTCGTAGCTCAGCTGGTTAGAGTACTACACTGATAATGTAGGGGTCGGCAGTTCGAGTCTGCCCGGGACTACTTTTTAAATTGTTGATTATAAATTATGAATTGTAAATTATAAAAAACAATAACAAATTAAAAAGACTGTAAGCTTAAAAAAAAGGAAATTTTAGAAGTTGAGCGTTTATGAGTGAATTCATAACTCATAATTCATAACTCATCATTTAAAAATGGGGGATTAGCTCAGCTGGCTAGAGCGCCTGCCTTGCACGCAGGAGGTCAACGGTTCGACTCCGTTATTCTCCACGAATTTACTGAAAAAAGTAAATAAAAGTTCATTGACATATTGAGATAAGAAAATAATAAAAAGTAGAAAGCGTTTTTTACAATTTTATTGTAAAAGACAAAAAAAACGGTCATAATTAAATTTATGATTGGTACAATAAGCAAAATAAGGGCGTATGGGGGATGCCTAGGCTCTCAGAGGCGAAGAAGGACGTGATAAGCTGCGAAAAGCTACGGGGACGGGCACACACCGATTGATCCGTAGATATCCGAATGGGGCAACCCACTATGTTGAAGACATAGTACACCGATAGGTGGGCAAACCCGCTGAACTGAAACATCTAAGTAGGCGGAGGAGAAGAAAACAAAAGTGATTCCGTAAGTAGTGGCGAGCGAACGCGGATTAGCCCAAACCAATGTTGTTACGGCAATGTTGGGGTTGTAGGACCACGAGATTTTATGTACAAGGAACCAGAAGTTACTGGAAAGTAACGCCATAGAGAGTGATAGCCTCGTATGGGTAACGAGTATAATAGATAGTGGTATCCTGAGTAGGGCGGGGCACGTGAAACCCTGTCTGAATTTGGCGGGACCATCCGCTAAGGCTAAATACTCCTGAGAGACCGATAGTGAACCAGTACCGTGAGGGAAAGGTGAAAAGAACCGTGAATAACGGAGTGAAATAGATCCTGAAACCATACGCTTACAAGCGGTCGGAGCCCTTTCGTGGGGTGACGGCGTGCCTTTTGCATAATGAGCCTACGAGTTAACGTTGCTGGCAAGGTTAAGTGGTTAAGCCACGGATCCGTAGCGAAAGCGAGTCTGAATAGGGCGCTTTAGTCAGTAGTGTTAGACGCGAAACCGTGTGATCTACCCATGGGCAGGTTGAAGCTGTGGTAACACACAGTGGAGGACCGAACCGGTTGACGTTGAAAAGTCTTCGGATGACCTGTGGGTAGGGGTGAAAGGCCAATCAAACTCGGAAATAGCTCGTACTCCCCGAAATGCATTTAGGTGCAGCGCTGTGCATAAAGTTATATAGAGGTAGAGCTACTGATTGGATGCGGGGGCTTCACCGCCTACCAATTCCTGACAAACTCCGAATGCTATATAATGTTTCACAGCAGTGAGGGCTTGGGTGCTAAGGTCCAAGTCCGAGAGGGAAAGAACCCAGACCATCAGCTAAGGTCCCCAAATATATGTTAAGTTGAAAGAACGAGGTTTGTCTGCCCAGACAGCTAGGATGTTGGCTTGGAAGCAGCCATTCATTTAAAGAGTGCGTAACAGCTCACTAGTCGAGCGGACGAGCATGGATAATAATCGGGCATAAACATATTACCGAAGCTATGGATTTACAGTCTGACTGTAAGTGGTAGGGGAGCATTCTAACAGGGTTGAAGGTGTATCGTCAGGTATGCTGGACTGGTTAGAAAAGAAAATGTAGGCATAAGTAACGATAATGCGGGCGAGAAACCCGCACACCGAAAAACTAAGGTTTCCACAGCTATGCTAATCAGCTGTGGGTTAGTCTGGTCCTAAGGCGAACCCGAAAGGGACAGTCGATGGCTAACGGGTTAATATTCCCGTACTACTAATTACTGTGATGGGGTGACGGAGTGATGAAAGCGCCGCGAACTGACGGAATAGTTCGTTGAAGTACCTACCTATAAGAGATGCAGGCAAATCCACATCTTTTGGGGAAATACGATAGTACTCGGAGTCTTCGGACAAAGAGATAGTGCGCCTAAGGGCTTCCAAGAAAAACCTCTAAACTTCAGGTAATTAGTACCAGTACCGTAAACCGACACAGGTAGTTGAGGAGAGAATCCTAAGGTGCTCGAGAGATTCATGGCTAAGGAATTAGGCAAAATAGACCTGTAACTTCGGGAGAAAGGTCGCCAGCGCAAGCTGGCCGCAGTGAAGAGGTCCAGGCGACTGTTTATCAAAAACACAGGGCTCTGCAAAATCGTAAGATGAAGTATAGGGCCTGACACCTGCCCGGTGCTGGAAGGTTAAGAGGAGATGTTATCTTCGGAGAAGCATTGAATTGAAGCCCCAGTAAACGGCGGCCGTAACTATAACGGTCCTAAGGTAGCGAAATTCCTTGTCGGGTAAGTTCCGACCTGCACGAATGGTGTAACGATCTGGACACTGTCTCAGCCATGAGCTCGGTGAAATTGTAGTAACGGTGAAGATGCCGTTTACCCGCAGTGGGACGAAAAGACCCTGTGCACCTTTACTATAGCTTAGTATTGACCTTGGATAAATGATGTGTAGGATAGGTTGGAGACTGTGAAGTGGCGTCGCCAGGCGTTGTGGAGTCATTGTTGAAATACAACCCTTTGTTTATCTGAGGCCTAACCCCGAGTATCGGGGGACATTGCTTGGTGGGTAGTTTGACTGGGGTGGTCGCCTCCAAAAGAGTAACGGAGGCTTCTAAAGGTTCCCTCAGTACGCTTGGTAACCGTGCGTAGAGTGCAATGGCATAAGGGAGCTTGACTGAGAGACATACAGGTCGATCAGGTACGAAAGTAGAGCATAGTGATCCGGTGGTTCCGCATGGAAGGGCCATCGCTCAAAGGATAAAAGGTACGCCGGGGATAACAGGCTGATCTCCCCCAAGAGCTCATATCGACGGGGGGGTTTGGCACCTCGATGTCGGCTCGTCACATCCTGGGGCTGGAGAAGGTCCCAAGGGTTGGGCTGTTCGCCCATTAAAGTGGCACGCGAGCTGGGTTCAGAACGTCGTGAGACAGTTCGGTCTCTATCTACTGTGGGCGTTAGAAATTTGAGTGGATCTGATTCTAGTACGAGAGGACCGAATTGGACAAACCTCTAGTGTATCTGTTGTCCCGCCAGGGGCACCGCAGAGTAGCTACGTTTGGAAGGGATAAGCGCTGAAAGCATATAAGCGCGAAACCCACCACAAGATGAGATTTCTTTTAAGGATCGTGGAAGATGACCACGTTGATAGGCTATAGATGTAAAGGCAGTAATGTCATAGTCGAGTAGTACTAATAATCCGTAAGCTTATGTACACCCTTTTCCCGATAGCTTCGGCTATCGGGAGGAAACTTTCTAATAAATTTATGTTTCTTTATCTCAGTATGTTAAAATATTTTTTAATTGATAATTAACAATTTATAATTAACAATTAAAAGTTGCCTAAAGCAACTAACAACCTTAAGGTGGTTATTGCGGCGGGGCTCACCTCTTCCCATCCCGAACAGAGTAGTTAAGCCCGCCTGCGCAGATGGTACTGCAGTTATGTGGGAGAGTATGTCGTCGCCTTTCTTTTGAAAAACCCTGTTTCTAACGAAACGGGTTTTTTTGGTTTATGACCGTTTGTGTTTTACCAAAAAGCACACGGGGAAATTTAAAATCCTCTGAATACACAAAGCCCGCAAAGCTGTTAACAAGCAGCTTTGCGGGCTTTGCGGCTAAATTTTCGAAGATTTAAAGAAACTTGCTATGTGGAATTCTATTTAGAAAAAACTTCATATTTACTTAATTATTTGCAAGTATGATAGTCAAATATAGCCACGATTTTAGATACTGGGTTATCGTGACAATCTAACGACAATTGAATTATGATCACTATACGCTTTAATACATTAACTGGGTATTTATAAAATAGTATAGAATTTGCCTAATCTAGAATTATTTTTATTATAAGTAGCCTATATTAGCGGAAACAAAAAAGCTAATTTATAGTACAAAGCCAATCTAATTTGGAATGATTTATGCCATTTTAGGGCTGGTATAAACTAGTTATGTGCAACTCTTAAATGTGCGTCGTCAAAACTAAGTGCTATAAACATACTTTTTTAACAACAGCGATTCGACAACTCATAACTATATTTTAAAATGGAATTTTTAAATAACTTAGAAACAAAAAACGTTAGTAAAGGAACCATCTTATTGCACCAAGGCGACCTTTGCAAAGCAGTTTACAAAGTAGTAAAGGGTTGCTTGAAAAGTTATGTAACTGATAACACTGGTAAAGAACATATTTTGCAGTTTGCTCCCGAAGAGTGGCAGATTTCTGATCTTGATAGTTTTCTCAATGACAAACCAACCGCTGTTTTTATAGAGGCAATTGAAGACAGTGAAATTATAATATTGAGCAAAGATTTTCTTCTGAATTATAAATCATTTGATAGGCCTGCATTGGTTGAGCTGAATAATAAACTACTACATAATATTATTGCAACCAACCGGCGACTTATTGCTTTGCTTACCGTATCAGCAGAAGAACGCTACATTGATTTTACTCAAACCTATCCCAATCTTGTTCAACGGCTGTCTCTTAAGCTCATAGCTTCCTACATTGGTATTACACCCGAATACTTAAGTGAAATCAGAAGAAAAATTGTCCATAAGTAAGCTGAGCTACATTTCTTAAACTATCTTAAGTTTTTATCATTTTAAACTATTGACCTTTGTATCATAATCTTAAAACAAATAAAAATGAAAAGATCAATCATTATCTCATTCATAATGGCATCAATTATTTGTATGGCCGGCACGAATGTCTATGCTCAAAAAAGTAAATTTAAAGTAGAGGAGACCAATATACTCCATTTTCATCTTGTCGACTTTTTAGGTTGGAATCGGAATATGGATGTACTAGCCAATTATCATGCTAAAGATGTGAAGGTGTATGGAGATGGATGGATGACCACAGACATGCATCAACATGAGCAAGCGTTAGCAGCAATGCTTACGAACCCTGCAACGAGCGTAAAAGTAGAACAACACACACCTAATGTTGCTAGAGGCGAATGGACAGGCGTGGTGGGCGTAAGTATATCAAAGAATATGAAAATAGCAACCATAGCAAAATGGAAGGGTGGACTAATTGTGGAAGAATATTTGTTCATAGCACAATTGCCTGCCGATTGTGCAGCAAGTATCCAACCATCAAGCAAATCAATTATAAGTTTTACGAGCCCAAATGATAAGGGTTTAATGCTTAATGTAGATGTTCAACCTGGGTGGACTTGCACAATGGATACTATAGATGGAAAAAGAACTGCATTTTTTATAAAAAAAGAAAATGGAAAAGAAGTAGAAAGATTGGTGTTTCAATAAGATGATTATTCTTAATGGAACGCAAAGAATTTATTAAATCAATTTTTGCATTAACAGCAATGGGAACATTAAATAGTTTTAAAAATTTTACAGACGGCCTTCTTATACAAGGTAAAAAAATGCCTGTGCTATTTACTTCGCACGGCAACCCAATGGATATCCCACTTTCAAAAGATGAACGTCCTTTTTGGAATACACTCTATGAGTTAGGTAAAGATTTACAGAATAAGTTTGAAGTAAAGGCAGCATTGATTGTGTCTGCGCATTGGTGTACACAAGGGACTTTTGTAAATATTTCGCCAGAGCAAACACAAATTTACGATTTCTACGGTTTTCCAAAAGAATATTATGACGTAATCTATAAAGCAAAAGGGGCTGCTGATATTGCTCATGAAGTACACAAAATTGTTCCTACAGTTACTGAAACAACAGAGTGGGGACTAGACCACGGTGCATGGCCAATGCTGATGCATTTGTTTCCTGAAGCGAACATACCCGTTTTTCAAATGAGTCTTGACTATTATGCAAGCCCAGAATATCATTATGAACTAGGTAAACAATTAAAAATACTCAGAGAAAAAGGTGTTCTTATCATTGGTAGTGGTTCTCTTATTCATAATCTACAATTGGCAGGCCAGCGGTTTAAATCTGGTGATATGACTCCTTTTGGTTGGGAAGCGGAATATGACAGTTGGCTCAAGAAGCAAATTGATGAACGTAATTTTGCAAACATCATCAATTATGAAACTAGCCATAAGTTAGGAAAATTGGCATCTCCAACTCCCGATCATTTCGTTCCCGTACTTTACAGCTTAGGGCTAATGGATGCAAAAGATGAAATAAAATATTTTTACGAAGGAGCCCCAACTATACCGGCATTCAGTGAACGAAGTTTTATAATAGGTCATCCTTAAAATTAAGTAATCAAATAAGTTTATAAATTTAAATAATTAAAAACAAAACGATACGAAAGTAAATGGCATCACATGGCATGCTATCACCTTGGAAGATGGAAAATTTGATGCCTTGAGTAAATTACTCACTGATATAATGGGAATTCAATGAACAATGCATCATTTGAAGGGCAGTATTACGAAACAATAGCTACGACAACTCAGGCCAAATAACAAAGAATAAATGCTAAATTTATAAGATTTTTGTTATTTCTAAACAAAGTATTGCTTTTGCCATGTTGCCCTTTAGTAATTTTAAATATGGATACTTAAACTAAAAAACAATGAATAATATTTTTGAATTAGAACAGCTAACCCATTTAGTATTGGCACAATACCACCGATGGTATCAGGTCTATGAAGTGCCTTTCACGGAAGAACGCATCAAAAATCAAAAGGATATTTTGAGTGATGACGTGGAAATTAGTTCCCAATTGGGCACTACAAAGGGCAAAGAGGGATTGGAAGACCGCCTAAAAGTCTATACAGGATGGAAAAATGCGCACCACGTACAACACACCAAGGTGCAACTATTGTCTGATGGACAACTGTCACTCGAAGCTGATATCCTTTATCAAAATATCCGCCCGGATAATAGTAAATATAGTTATATGTTGCATTATTCCACGGAACTGAAACTAAGGGAAAATGACCTGCCACTATTTACTAAATTAGATCTGAAACCTACTGGCGAAGTAAAGGAATTTATTTTTGAAGATGCTTATCCTGAAAACAGGGTTAAATCATTTATGCACTTTTGGCTGTACCTCATGGAAAATCCAAACAGTGATAAGTTTAGGGAATTATTAGCAGCTGATTTTTCTCTACAATTAAGTACAGAGCAAAACATTACCACTTTACCTGAATTCGATGAATGGATACAATCAATTCCAAGCAGGGTTCTAACGAGTAGTCATTGCTACAAGAATCTTAAAATAGTGAATAATAAAGACAACACATTCGCCGTTTCCGTAGACTTCGATTGGAAAGGTACCAATATAAATAACGAAAAAATGATTGCCGAAACTCATCACGAATGGCTACTAATCAACGATATGGAAGAACGTTTTGCCAGAATGAAAACAATGAAAGTGACAATCATCAAGCCTTTTCAGGTAGTCACTGACTTTTAAGTTTTAGGAAATCAAATCAAAACTAGGTATTTATATGCTTAACTGTATCATTAAAAAGTTTTCACTAATTAGTTTGGAAAAAACGGACAAATTGACCATTTTTTTTGGACTAAAATGATCATCAGGTTTGGAGTAAGCTGATCATCTAGTTTCAGTTTATATAGAGTACCTTAAAAATGATTAGATGGATACTGTAAGGTTCTGTCGCATCTGGGAATAACTTTTATCTTTAGAATTTTAAACCGATCAAAAAATGAATACTAAAGGTCATTGTGTTATCCAAAATACATAATTCTTCAGTCAGTATATTTCAAATTAAGATTTACACTTAGTTACCGGGATGTTGAAGAAATAATGAAGATTAGAGGTGTGATTGTGGATCATGCCACGATTCAGTGTTGGGTTTATAAGTTTGCACCTTTGCTTGAGGCAAAGATGAAGAAGAGAAAAGGCAGAGTGGGGGCGAGTTGGAGATTGGATGAGACCTATATCAAAGTAAAAGGTATTTGATGTTATTTATATCGAGCGTTAGATAAATTAGGCAATACAGTAGACTTTCTTTTGACCAGAAAAAGACAGAGAATAAGTGCTCAGTCATTTCTAATTAAAGCAATTAGTAATAACTACAAGCCAAGAGTAATAAACATTGATAAAAGAGGTTCTAATACTGCCGCTATCAAAGTCTATAACAAGCGTTAGTTCTCAAAGATTAAGATCCGACAGTGTAAATATTTCAATAATATTATTGAACAGGATCATCGTTTTATCAAGTGGCGAATACAAAATGGATTAGACTTTAAAAGCTTTGAATCGGCAAGACGAACATTGAGCGGAATTGAAGTTGTGCATATGTTGAGAAAGAATCAGATGATTGAACCAGGGATAACTATGTTTAAATCATTCTGTAAATTGGCGGGCTAACTTTTAAATTACTTAAATTCTTATATTTGATTCTGACAGATGCGACAGAACCTTATGATTCAAATTCCATCAATGGAACTGTAAAAAAAGCTTATAATAAAGAGAGCTATTTTTTAGCCTATTACATACGGTTTGCTGTATTTGAGTTTTGACGGAATTATCGTTTTAATTCGTATTTTTGTTTAGTCGAAAATACTCGGTTTCAAAATTTCAAAACACGGCAAAGTGCGAGAACGTTAGCGTTCATTGTTCGTGCGACGCTCTAAAATTTTAAAGAAATGAAAAATATACCGACACTTTATGAATGGGCAGGTGATATTAAAACCTTTGAAACTTTATTTACAAAGTTTTATAACAAAGTCTTGAAAGATGATTTATTAGGCGAAGTTTTTATAAATATGTCACAAGAACATATAAAAAAGGTTTCACATTTTGTCGCAGAAGTATTTGGTGGTGATAAACTTTATTCAACCGAAGATAAAGGAAGTCATTCTATTATGATTGGCAAACATATAGGCAAAATGCTGACTGAAGAAAAACGCCAGCGTTGGGTACATCTTTTATTGCAAACAGCAGATGAAGTAGGTTTAAAGAGCGACCCAGAGTTTCGTTCTGCATTTGTTGGTTACATTGAATGGGGAACACGTCTTGCAGTTATCAACTCACAACTTACAGAAAATTCAATGGCATCAAATGAGCCTATGCCTAAATGGGGTTGGGGAGAAACAGGCGGACCTTACACTTCAAATGAAAACTAATATGAAACATCTAAAAAATTTCACCATCGCCTATGCGGTTTATTATTTAATTGGCTGTAAAAGCGAATCCCGTTCTTAGAAGAGTTCTCATGAGGAGCTGTTAACGTCTCCTGACTTCGCACACGCAATCTGTATCAAGTAGAGTTTTAATATAAAGGACAAAGCTTCAGAAAAATCTGAAGCTTTTTGTCTTAGTAGCGTGAACAGGACTTGAACCTGTTAGGACAAAATAAAAAAAGGGGTTTTAATATATTCGAACCTAAACTTTTACCCCTTATTTTTGCTTAATTTTAGTTTTCAAAAATACCATGTGCCACGATTTTGCCACGAGACTAAAATTATTGTGTTTTTAATTAACTTATTGTTATTTAGTACTTTGATTTGCGTTTTTGATGCTACACTTCTTTATGCTGTAAATATAAAGTTTCATTTGTAAAATTGATTGTTTTGTCTTTATCGTTGTGAAAAATTAACTTTTGTTGTTTATAAAAAATGTCTTGACTTTTTGTGGCAAAATAGGTATCCCTTCCGGTAATTGAAAAACTATAAACAGCTTTTAATTTGTGATCTTTTTTCTTAAAGTTTTCTATTATGTTTTCTAGCGAAGGTTACAGGTTATTAATCGAATTTTTGATTATTTACATTGTGTAATATTTAATTTTATATCAAATAATCACAACAATAGATAAATGATTAAAGAAAGTATAAATTTTAAAGAAGCTGGAAAGTTTGAAGAAACCCGTTTTGAGAAGATTCATAATGTAATTTTTGATTCGTCTCAGGAAGCTTCGGTATTAGTAGCTCAGGAAATTGCCAATATAATTCAGAGAAAAGAAGATTTAGACGAACCTTGTGTTTTAGGATTAGCTACAGGGTCTTCGCCTGTAAAAGTTTACGAAGAATTGGTTCGATTGCATAGAGAAGAAGGTTTAAGTTTTGCTAATGTTGTAACCTTTAATTTAGATGAATATTATCCAATGGATAAAAACAATATTCAGAGTTATTATCATTTTATGCATGAACATCTTTTTAATCATGTAAATATTCATCCACAAAATATTAATATTCCAGACGGAAAAATAAGCAGTGAGGATCTGCAACAATATTGTATAGATTATGAAATGAAGATTAAAGCTCATGGCGGATTGGATTTTCAGCTTTTAGGAATTGGAAGAACCGGACATATCGGATTTAATGAACCGGGATCTCACATTAATTCGGCTACAAGAAGTATTACGTTGGATCACTTGACACGTATTGATGCAGCATCTTCATTTTTAGGTATTGATAATGTACCTAGAAAAGCAATCACAATGGGAATTGGTACGGTTAGAAATGCCAAAAGAATTGTGCTTCTGGGATGGGGAATCAGTAAAGCTGAAATAATAAAAAATACTATCGAAGGCGAAATTTCATCACGAGTTCCTGCAACGTATTTACAACAACACAACAATACGACATTTGTTTTAGATACAGAAGCTTCATCAGAATTAACCAGAGTAAAAACACCTTGGTTGGTTAAATCTGTAATCTGGACAGAAGAATTAAAACTCAAAGCGGTTGCATGGTTAAGCGAATTGACCAAAAAACCTTTCCTTAAATTAACAGATAAGGATTATAACGATAACGGAATGTCTAGTCTCTTGACAGAAGAAGGAACTGCTTATGATTTAAACATAAAAATGTTTAATAAAATGCAGCAAACCATTACAGGCTGGCCTGGTGGAAAACCAAATGCAGACGATACTTATAGACCAGAACGTGCTACTCCGGAAAGAAAAAGAATCATCATTTTTAGTCCGCATCCGGATGATGATGTTATTTCGATGGGAGGAACTTTTGACCGACTTGTAGAACAAGGACATGATGTGCATATTGCGTATCAAACATCAGGAAATATTGCAGTTTCGAATGAAGAAGCTTTAAAATTTGCTGAAATATCTAAGGCATTAAATTCAAATTCTACGGAGTCTGAAAATATTATAAACTTTTTGAAGAATAAAAAAGCAAATGATATTGATTCATTAGAAGTGAGAAAATTAAAAGGATTAATTAGAAGAAGTGAGTCTGTTGCAGCAACAAGATATTTGGGAGTACCGGATTCAAATGTTAACTTTTTAGATTTACCATTTTATGAAACTGGAACAGTTAAAAAGAATAACCTTGGAGAAGCTGATATACAAATTATGTGTGATATTATCGAAAGAATAAAACCACATCAAATATATGCTGCGGGAGATTTAGCAGATCCTCACGGAACGCATAAAGTTTGTCTAGATAGCTTGTTTGAAGCTTTAAAAAGAGTGAAAAACCATAGTTATATGAATGACTGTTGGGTTTGGTTGTATAGAGGAGCTTGGCACGAATGGGAATCGTATCAAATTGAGATGGCAGTTCCAATGAGTCCTGATCAGGTTCTTAAAAAACGTCATGCCATTTTCTATCACCAATCTCAAAAAGACGGAGTAATGTTTCAGGGAGATGATAGTCGAGAATTCTGGGTAAGAGTTGAAGATAGAAACAGATTAACAGCAGAAAAATATCACACTTTAGGTTTAGCAGACTATTCGGCGATCGAAGCTTTTAAACGATATTATTTTTAGACTGTTTGTCTTTTAAAATATAATAGACTATTTCATGTGGTTTATTTTGGTTAGTTACCAACTTGAAAATGCAGCCCTGGTTAGGCTGCATTTTTTTTGTTTTACGTTGTGTGCCATGTCAGGTTAAGTGAAGTCGAAGTCTTAGATTGTGAGATGGCACGCGGATGATATGGATTCGCTAATGCGAAAACGCAGATTTATACGGATTTTTTCTAGTAAGTTTTGTTGTTTTTGCATGTCAGGCTGAGCGAAGTCGAAGCCCGCAAAGTAGCCCTATAAAGATTGGCGACTCTCCATGCAGTCCTTCGACTTCGCTCAGGAAGACAAGCTGTGTGTTAAAAAAAACCTTTATCAACGTTTTAAAACGGTGATAAAGGTTTTTTAATGTTTTTAACTTCATTCAGACTGGCAAACTTTTTAAATCTAAGAATTTAAAATCCTTTGTTTTACAATATCTATGTAAGATCTTCCAATGACATATCTAAGTCCTTCAATTTCAATGCTGTTTCCTTCAACGGCATCAATTTTATCAATTGCTATAGTGTAGGAGCGGTGTATTCTTAAAAAATTTCTTTCGGGTAATAAATGTGTAAAGTCAGATAATGTGCTGTGTATGATGTATTTGCCGGTTAGCGTGTTTATTTTTAAATAATCTTTAAGGCTTTCAATGACCAAAATTTCATTAAAGAAAATCTTCTTCATTCTTTTTTTATCAATTTTAACAAAGATAAAAGGACTTTCAGGGCTGCTTTCCTGAGGAATATTATTTTTATTTTCAAGTCTTTTGCTAATCTTACTCAGCGTTTTCATTAATCTTGGGAACTCAATAGGTTTTACCAGATAATCTAAAACATCTAATTCATAAGTTTCTATGGCAAATTGGCTATAGGCACTTGTAATAATAAGGATTGGAGGATTTTCCAGGCTTTTAATAAAATTGATTCCGTCAAGAACAGGCATATTAATATCAAGGAAAACGACATCAACTTTATTGTTTTTTAAAAAAATTAAACCTTCTATTGGATTGCTAAAAGTATCTATTACTTCAAAATTTTCAATTGGCTCTAAATAATTTTTAATAACATTAATTGCTAATGGCTCATCATCTATAATCAAACAATTTATCTTCATTTCCATTTTGTTTTTTTTGCAAATAATTTAACAGGTTAAATTAAAGACTTGGTAAGGTTACTCTAAGTGACTTTAATCACGAGCTTTACAACAAAAATATTCTTTTTATTTTTAAAAGAGAGCTTATGGTCATTTTTATTATAACCTAGCTCTAATCTTTTTTTTACATTCTCTATAGCTATACCACTTGACTTGTTAAAATTGTCTTTATGATGTGTAATTTCTGGTGTTGGGTTTGAAATGGTGAAATGCAAAAAAATCACACTTGAGCTTAAAGTTAATATCAATGGTAACTTTTCCAGTGTTTTTGTTTACACCATGTTTAAAAGCATTTTCAATAAAAGCCAATAAGATTATAGGAGCTAATTCCTTATCATGAATATCGCCGGAAATAGGCATATTTATTTCTAATCGGTAATCATTTCTGATCCGCGTCAAGTCAAGATAATTTTGAATACATAGTATTTCGTTTTCCAAAGTTTGTCTTTTACTTTTTGCATCATATAACATATATCGCATTAACTCAGAAAGTTTAAGGACAATTTTTGGTATTTTATTTGATTTTTCTACTGGCAGAGAATAAATATTGTTCAGCGTATTAAAGAAAAAATGAGGAGAAATTTGAGATTTCAGAAAAAGCAATTCTGTTTCTAATTGCGATTTTTCAAGATCGGTTACTCTTTGTTGTTCTTTTAAAAAATCGAAAGTCATCTTAATTGTAGTCACAAAAGTGATTACATAAAGCTCACCCATCATATCGATGGCATAATTGAGTGTTAATTTATGTATAGTCTGAGGGCCTTCAGGCCAGACCTCATGAGTTATTAACAGGTGCGTAAGATTGAATTTTAAAAAGACCATTAAAAAAATATAGATGATAAAACTGCAAGTATATAGAAGATACTTTTTTCGATAAACGAGATAAGGCATAAAGACTAAAATATTCAAGTAATATAGAGTCATGTGAATAGGAAAATCTAATAAGTTTGTCTTTAATGAATAGACATAATCATTAAAATAGCTTCCCCAACGAAACGTATTAAATAAAAATAAGTCAACCAAAAAATGATGTGATAATGTAGTGGTATCCGATATAGTTTTGTTAGAATTGAAATTCAGAATAATGATGTGTTTTGTGATTTTTTTTGATGTTTATCGTAGTTTATGTGTTGTTTGTCTAAATTGTTTTTAATGAAAATCTGATTTATTTAAATTTATACTAATGATTGTTTTATGTGTGAAGAATTTTACACGCCAATAGATTTATTAAATACAATTTTCTATATCCCAATGTTCCACACCCTAGTTGCCCCTGTAACCTATAGTGATAAAAAAGGTCAGTTTAGAAAAGAGGATGATCAAATTGTTACAACAAAAGATTATACCGCTTACTCAACCTTATCACTATAGGATACTTTTAGAGCCGAAAATCCATTACAGACTTCATTAGCGCCAGACAAAGTTTCAGATATTGTAAATTTCTTCACCAGTTCACTATTGCTCGGGTCTCCTTCGTTGAAATGAACTGTTATAGATTATTTGTCAGTTTGAGTAATTCGTTAATAATTATTCGATAAAAAGCGCTTTAGTGCTTAAAAAAACGTATAAAATTAACAAACACCTTTTCAAATTTGTTATTGGTCGAAATAATATTTTGAAAAAAAAATATAGTTATAGATTTAACAAAGTATTAACCTTAGGTTGATCAATTCAAAGAAAAATAATTAACAAAAACCAATTTATTAACACAAAAACCAAATTATGATTCAAAAAGTATTTAACTTACTGTTTGTGTTTTGTTTATGCAGCTTCCAATTTGCAAAAGCACAAACCACAGTATCAGGTAAAATTACCGATGGAAGTACTGGTATGTCATTACCAGGGGTAAATGTTGTTGTGAAAGGAACAACAAATGGAGTTTCGACTGACTTTGACGGAATGTATAGTATTAACACTTCAAATAAGGCTGGTACATTAATGGTTTCTTTTATGGGGTATGTAACCAAAGTGGTTCCTTATAGTGGAAATTCTGTGATCAATATTACTTTAGCTGGCGATTCTCAAAAGTTGAATGAAGTTGTGGTAACGGCATTAGGTATTAAAAGAGAGAAAAAAGCGATTACTTATTCGGCACAAAATGTTAGTGTAGATGAAATTTCTGAGGCACGATCTTTAAACGTTGCCAATTCACTTTCAGGAAAAGTAGCAGGACTTAATTTTTCTACTACATCAAATGGTGTTGGGAGTTCATCCAGAATTACATTAAGAGGTAATAGATCTCTTAACGGAAATAACCAGCCGCTATATGTAGTAGATGGTGTGCCAATTAGTAACGGTACAACGACAACTAACCCTGATATTGATACAGGGGGAACTACACAACCTGATGGTATTTCAAACATCAACCCGGAGGATATTGCTTCGATGACTGTTTTGAAAGGACCTTCGGCAGCAGCTCTTTACGGATCAAGAGCGAGTAATGGTGTTATCGTAATTACAACAAAATCTGGAAAAGCAGGAAAAACATCTGTTTCGGTGTCGTCTAACTTCATGGCTTCATCGGCTTATAATTTGATGAATTTACAAAATGAGTATGGTCAGGGAGCAAATGGAGTTTACAATCCAACTTCTACCTCAAGCTGGGGAGGAAGATTAGACGGAAGTCAGGTTTCAAACTGGCAGTTAGTTCGTAACCCAAATTATGCGGGGCCGGCTACACAAAGTTATTCTCCACAGCCTAACAACGTTATTGATTTTTACAAAACGGGTTACAATTTAGCTAATACTTTAACTGTTGTAACAGGTAACGAAAAAGCACAGGGGTATTTCTCTTATACTAACACTCGTGCTGAAGGTATTGTTGGCGGAAACCAATTAGACAGACACAATCTTAACTTAAGATTGACCAGCAAAATCTCTGACAAATTATCATTGGATGTAAAAACAAACTATATCTTTCAGGACATTGATAACTTATTGAGAACAGGTGAAGAATCTATCGGAACATCTGCTTATTTATTACCTCGTAGTATCGCTTATAACGATTATAAAAATTTCGAATATTTTGATGGTGCAGGACAAAGACAATTAAATTATTTTGTCGACGAAACTGGATCTCCAGGAGGAAACCCATTTTGGTCAGCTTTAAGAGATGACGCTCGTACAGATAAAAGAAACAGATTTATTGGTTTAGCTTCTCTTAAATACGAATTTACAAAAACGTTAAGTTTACAGGGTAGAGCTGGTTTAGACCAAATGACAAACAAAAACGTAAGAAACAGATATGCAACTGTAGCATTCAATAATAACTTAGGTTCATACAGCGAATCTTATGAAACAGTAAGTGAATTGAATGTTGATGCCTTACTTTCTTACAATGAAAAATTTGGAGATTTTTCTGTTGGACTTAATGCTGGTGCCAGTTCATTGCAGCAAAACAGTTCATCTTTAGCTTCTGGAGGAGTTTTAAGTAAAAGAAACTATTTTGCATTATCTAACGTACAGACAGTTCAATCTACTTCTACAGCTTCAGAAAAAAGAATTAACTCAGTTTACGGGTTTGGTCAAATTGGTTTCAGAAACTATTTATTTCTGGATTTAACAGCAAGAAATGACTGGTCTTCTACTTTACCAAATGATTATTTTTACCCTTCTGTAGGTCTATCAGCTGTTATCTCTGACATGGTTAAATTACCGGAAGTAATTAGTTTTGCAAAAGTAAGAGCCTCATACGCAAAAGTAGGTAATGATACTGATCCTTATCAAACACAACAAAGATTCTCTTATATTGGAGGAAATGGCGGTATGTTATATGGACAAAGTACGAAAGCTAATCCGAACTTAAAACCAGAGTTATCTTCTTCTTCAGAGTTTGGTGCTGATGTTAGATTCTTCAATAATCGTTTAGGTTTAGATTTTACTTATTTCAATTCATTAACGAATAATCAAATTTTCTACATCAATACTCCTGAGCCTTCTGGATATTCTAGAGCAATCGTAAATGGCGGGGATATAGGTAATAAAGGTATTGAGCTTACACTTACTGCAACTCCTATCCAAACAGAAAACTTTAGCTGGGATATTACAGCCAACTACGCTTCTTATAAGTCAAAAATTAAATCTATTGCAGATGGAAGAGAAGAGTTAGTTCTAGGGGAAGGGCGTTTGGTAAGAAGTAAAGTTGTTGTAGGCGGCGAATATGGAGATTTATACATTAAAGGTTTTCAAAGATCTCCTGATGGAAATATTATTGTAAATAGTGCAGGTATTCCATTAGCAACAAATGGTTTCGATGTTCGCGCTGGTAACTTTAACCCAGACTGGACAGCAGGTTTAAAAAATAACTTTAAATACAAAGATTTCTCTTTAAGCTTCTTAGTTGATTTTAGAATTGGCGGCGAGGTTATTTCATACACTCAGGCAAGACAAGCTGGTTTAGGAGTAAGCGATATTACTTTAGTAGGAAGACAAGGTGGAATTGTTGTTGATGGTGTTGTTTCTAACGGAAACGGTACATATTCTCCAAATACTACAAGTATTACTGCAGAGCAATACTGGACAGCAATTGGACAAAGAACTCCTATTGCAGAACCTTTTATTTATGATGCAACAAACATTAGATTAAGAGAACTTGTTTTCGGGTATTCATTACCAAAACGTATGTTAAGTAACTCAGGTTTTACAAGTATTGATTTTTCATTAGTAGGAAGAAATTTATTCTTCTTCATGAACAAAGCTAAATATTTTGATCCTGAGGCAGGAGCAGGAACAGGAAATCTGCAAGGTATAGAATCTTTCAACATTCCTTCAACGAGAGATTATGGAGTTAATGTTAAATTTGGATTTTAATTAAATAAAGAGATATTATGAAATATAATTTTAAAATAAAAACGTTAGGAGTTGCATTAATGGCAGTTTCAATTTTATCAAGCTGTACCGGCGACTTTGATAAAATAAACACAGATCCAAATTCATTGACTGAAGATCAGTTAGATGCGACGTTAGCAGGGCCTTCATTTGCATCAGCGCTTTATGCGGGTATTCATAATGGGTCTTACTCATCGCCAGGTGTTGATGATCAGGGAACTTGGGGTATTGCCACAGGTATTTTATCTGCTACTTTTGTTCAATATTTAGATTGTGGATATGGTACAGAGAGAAATGCATTTGTAAATGGTTATGAAGGCCGTGGATGGACTAGATTTTATACCGTTGCAGTTCCGGCTTTAAACAATGCTATTAAAGCATCTGAAGGAAACGCTGAAGCTTTGGCAGTTCTTAAAATCTGGAAAGTTTTCATGTACAATCAAATGGTTGATGCTTATGGGCCAATTCCTTATACCGAAGCAGGAAACGGAAAAGAAAAAGTGGCTTATGACAGTGTAGAGTTTATTTACGGAGACTTTTTTAAATTATTGAACGAAGCAAACGCTACATTATCGTCTACTTCTGCAACAACTGTGGCTTCACTTCAGCCAAACGATAGAGTATATGCAGGAAGTGTGGCCAAATGGAAAGTTTTTGGAAACAGTTTAAGGCTTCGTTTAGCTTTGAGAATTTCTGATAAAGACCCTGCAAAAGCAAAAACAGAAGCTGAAGCAGCTGTAGCTGCAGGTGTAATGCAGACAAACGAGCAAAGTGCTTATTTCAAAGCGAGCAACATTACTCCAAACAATTTAAATATGATTGTAAACAGCTGGGGTTATGTGATGACTGCTTCTATGGAGAGTATTTTGGTTGGATATAACGACCCGCGTTTAGCAAAATGGTTTGCTCCAATCGACACAGGAGTTTACAGAGGTCAGCCTATTGGAGGTTTGCAAGATCAATTTGGAACGACTAAATTCTCAGCCTTCAATAATGATGTTTTGGGTAATGGATCTGCAGGAAACCTTAGTGAATCTAAAGATATTGAAATCTTCATGGCTTCTGAAAATTATTTGAGCAGAGCAGAAGGTGCTTTAAATGGATGGAACATGGGCGGAACAGCTCAAAGTTTATACGAAACTGGTATTAAATTGTCTTTACAACAATGGGGAATTGTCGATAATACAGCAATTAACGCTTACATTGCAGGATCGACTTTACCAACTTTACCAAACGTTCTTACAGTTTATCCAAATTTAGATTTATTAGATATTCCGGTTAAATTACCTGTGGCTTGGTCTTCAATAGAAGCGAATCAACGTACACAAATTGCTGTTCAAAAGTATTTAGCAATTTTCCCTGAATCTTGGGAATCTTGGGCTGATTTACGCAGAAGTGATGCAAAAGTTATCTATCCACCGCTTAATACAGATAATAATGACCCAGGAGTTGGAAAAAGCTTATTGAAACGTATCATTTATGTTACTAACGAATATTCTTCAAACAAAGATGCTGTTGCAGATGGAATCTCAAAACTTGGAGGTCCTGATTCTGGAGGAACTAAACTTTGGTGGGATACTAAATAATTAATTTGGTGAGTAAAGACGAAAATTCTTTACTTAAAAACGCAAAAGGAGAGGTAACTCTCCTTTTGTTATATATAATAAAATCTGATTATGAATTTTAAAAGCTATTTCTCATTTATTGTATTAATGATGCTTCTTTTTTCCTGCGCTTCATTAAAAAGAGAACCAAATGCAGTAAATATTACGCAAAATTATATTGTAGAAAATTCGGTTACGACAAACAGCCATGCATCAACATTAGTTGAACTGGAGCCAAATACATTATTAGCAGCTTGGTTTGGCGGAAAATACGAAGGCGCTAAAGATGTTAGTATTTATGTTTCATCGTATAAAGAAAAAAAATGGTCGTCGCCTAAAAAGCTTATAGAACCTTTAATCAAAGAAGGTGATACGTTGCCTTGCTGGAATCCGGTTCTGTTTAAAAGTAAAAGTGAGAACCTGTATTTATTTTATAAAGTGGGTAAAAATCCCAGAGAATGGTTTGGTGCTATGATTGTTTCAAAAGATAACGGAAACAGCTGGAGCGCTCCGAAATATCTACCTACAGGTATTTTGGGGCCTATAAGAAACAAACCGATAGAGACTACTCCTGGAGTTATTTTATGTGGAAGCAGTACTGAAAGTGTTGATAAAAATGAGTGGAGAGTTCATTTTGAAACCTATACGGAAGCCACTGATTCTTGGAAAAAAATTGCTTTGGACGATAAAAAGAATTTTGATATTATTCAGCCTACATTTTTGGTTCATTCTGCCAATGAAATTCAAACGCTATCGAGAAGCAAGCATAATAAATTGATTTCAAGTTGGTCTGATGATAATGGAAAAACTTGGAAACGTACCGACAGCATTAATGTTGTGAATTCCAACTCCGGAATTGATGCCATTACGATATCAAAAAAAATGTTTTTATTAATTAATAATCCATTGCCACAAGGAAAAGATTGGTTTAATGGAAGAAATGTTTTAGATGTAGAATATTCAAAAGATGGGATACATTGGATGAAGTTATTTGATTTGGAAAACCAAACAGAAGGTGAATTCAGTTATCCATCAATTATTCAAACTTCAGATCATAAAGTTCATGTTTTGTATACTTATAATAGAAAATATATTAAACATGTAGCATTTGAATTGATGAACTAAGTAAGTTTTGAAATAATCCCAGCTTGTGTGAAAAACTTTTAGTTTTAAGACCTGTACATTTAAAGAAAAAAGAAAATTATGCAAACACTTGGGGCAGATAAGGATTCATTAGTTTATGCTGGTGATGTTAGTGACTCTAAATCATGTATCATTTTATAAATTGTCTATTTCTGGCATGGGATTTCATATAAACAGACAGCTGCAATATGATGCAGCTGAAGATGGCTGGTTGGTTTATAATACAGATTTAAGTATTGAGGAAATATGTTTTAGAACTAAAAAATAATTTTTATATGAAAAACAAACCTATTTCAATTAGAGATGTTGCTGACCACTTAAAGATTTCTGTGACAACAGTTTCTTTTGTTTTAAACGGAAAAGCAAAGGAAAAGCATATTTCGGAATCCTTGACTCAAAAGGTTTTAGACTATGCAAAATTGATCAATTACAGACCCAATCAAATTGCACAAAGTCTTAGAACGGGGAAATCAAAAATTTTAGTTTTTATGGTTGAGGATATTTCAAATAGCTTCTTTTCAAAAGTGGCCCGGATTTTTGAGGATCTGGCCTATGAAAAAGGATATAAAGTTATTTTTTGTAGTAATGAAAATGATGATAAAAAATCAAAAGAATTGATTGAGCTGTTTGATTTTTGGCATGTTGATGGATTTATTATTGTTCCGTCTCCGGGAATAAAGAATACTATTGCAAGTTTAATAAAAGATAATATTCCTGTTGTTTTGTTGGATCGTTTTTTTGAAGATTTAGATTGTAATAGTGTAGTTGTTGACAATGCGAAGGCTTCTTTTGATGCGACATTGCATTTAATAAATAATCAATTTAAGAATATTGGATTTGTAACTACAATTTCGGATCAAACTCAAATGAAGGATCGTTTGTCTGGTTATGAGAAAGCAATTTCAGATCATGATCTAAAATCAAACATTTTGCAAATTCCTTATAATGAAATTTTCAAAGCAAATGATTGCATCAAAGATTTTATGAATAATCATATTGGTTTAGATGCTATTTTTTTTGCAACTAATTATCTTGCACAAAATGGATTACAATTTTTTAAGGAACAAAATTCTACTTTATTAACTGATCTTGGGATTATGGTCTTTGATGACCATGATATGTTTAAGATTTGTCCAACTTCGATTAGTTGTATTACTCAACCCGTGTACGAGATTAGTTCTAAGATAATGGAATTATTGCTACCACTTTTACAGAAAAAAGAGACAACAGAGGAAACTCAAAAAATCATTCTAAAAACAGAACTTATTATTCGTGAATCATCATTGATGAAATAGTATGTATTATGTTTGTTGTATTTGTTTATCTTTAGAAGTATAATGTTGCTACTTGTATAGAGAGAAAGGACTCAAGCCAAAGCCTTTCGCCCACGCCGTAAAAATACAAACCTCCTAGGTCAGGATTTTAAAGGTTTTTTTATGACAATATCTTCAAAGGATATTCGGCCCAATGATAACATAAGTATAAATAGAATTATTTTCCATAAACAACATATAGGCGACATCTATAACTATTGTTTTTCATATATTTCTAATTCCACATTTTCAATTCCCAATAGTCTTTCTAAAAAAAAATTGTTGTTTTATACTTGTCAATAAGTTTTGTAGTTTCTTCGGATCAATACAAAAAGTTGTGGAAAAATATAAAATATCGATTTTTGTATTTCAAAATTTCCTTTCAAGTATTGGAATTTGGAGTTTCAAAAATTTGGGATTTCCTTTAAAACTTTTGAGCATAAAAAAAGTCCTAATTTTCATTAGGACTTTTAGTGGGGAGAGCAGGATTCGAACCTGCGAAGTTCACACAGCAGATTTACAGTCTGCCCTCGTTGGCCGCTTGAGTATCTCCCCGATCTCAGCATTGATGCGCTTTGTTGTTCTAAGCGGTTGCAAATATAGGAACGTTTTTCATGTTTACAAACAAAAAATGAACTTAATTTTAAGTTATTTTTAAATTAATTTTTAATTCGTTGGAATTGAATAAAATAAAAAAGTATTGATTAGGGATATTTTTTTATTTATTTTAAAAAGTAAGATTATTCTGTTATTAATTATGTACTCTTTGCTTTTAATTCTAGATCTCTTAAGTCCTGAGATACCATCTTTCCTGATGCATTAAGAATAAAAGTTGCGGAAATAGATTAAATATTCTGTTGAGCTGCAATTAGCTCTTTCCAAAATTTAAGCAAAAAAGCTTGTGCTCAGGTTAATCATTTTTTAGTGATTGTTTCCCGTATAAAACGAAGCATTAATAATATTTGTAATTCTATATAAATGGCCACAATATTAGCTTTCCTTTATACTTAGTCTTCATTATGGTTTTTATTGCTTTTAATTTGTTGGTATCGAATAAAAACAAAAAAGTCTCCACCAGGGAGACTTTTTTGTTTTATTATGAAGATTGGTCTTATTTGGCCAAAAGCTCTACTATTTTTGCTTTTAATTCAGGACCTCTTAAGTCTTGAGCAACAACTTTTCCTGTTGCGTCAAGTATAAAAGTTGCCGGAATAGATTGAACACCGTATTGCGCAGCAATTGGCTCATCCCAAAATTTCAAGTTAGAGACATGTGTCCAGGTTAAACCATCTTTAGCGATAGCTTCTTTCCACGCAGTTGCTTCTTTATCTAAAGAAACACCAACAATATTCAATCCTTTTGAGTGTAATTCTTTATAAATTGCTACAACATTAGGATTTTCCTTTCTACATGGTCCGCACCATGAAGCCCAAAAGTCTACAATAGTTACTTTACCTAAACTTTCTTTAAGCGAAACTACTTTTCCTTGTGGATTTGGAGCTGAAAAATCTGATCTTCATTTAGCGCTACCAACAGGAGGAGCTGACGCACCAACTGCAGGCATTTTTGCTTGACCTATTTTAGTTTTAATGTCTTTTCCAGGAGTAGTGTTTTTTACAGATTCATCTAAAGCATTGTATAAAGTCTCTGTTTTTTTAACATCAGCACTTGGATCAGCTATCATACTTTGAATAATCAAAGCAGAGATAAATGATTTTGGATGACTTTCAGCATAAGCAACATATTTCTTTTTAGAGTTTGCCTGAACTTCAGTTTGAATTTCCATGTATTGTTTCATCAAACCATTGATAACTGCTGTATCTTGAGCTTGTTGAGCAGCTTGCATTTTTTGAGTATTTTTTTTCTGGAAGTCAATTAAACTTTTTTGAGTTTTATTAAGATCTTCAGTAAATTTTACATACTCGTCATTGTTGTAAGTTCCAGAAATTTTAGATTTATGGATACTGTCTTTATCAATTGCAACAGTGATTTCTCCAGTTTCTAAGATAAAAGGTAGAGGTGCATTAGAACCTTGAACAATTAATGCATGAAAAGCTGGTTCAGTTACTTTTCCTTTTATTTCGAATTTTCCGTTTTCAACTTTTACTGTATCAAGAGCAACTGTCATATGTGTTGTTGGATCCTGACCTTGAAGAATGATAGTTTTTCCGTTTTCGATTCCTTTAGCTGTTCCGGTAATTAGATATTCTCCGTCTTTAACTTTACTGCATGACATAATCGCTACAGAAGCGGTAAGTAAAAAAAGTATTTTTTTCATTTATAAAATAATTAGTTAATTGATTTGTGCAACAAAAGTATCTAAAAATATAAAACTTAAAGAATTTTGTAACCTAAAATTTTGTTATAGTTTTTTTGAATCTAATCAGCCTGTAATCAGCGTGTTTGTTGACTTGTTTTAATCAAAAGCTCTGGTCTGTAATGTTATTATGAATCTAAATTATCATTTTTTTTAATTTTAGGCATAAAAAAAGCACTCTGTTTCCAGAATGCTTGTAAGTATATTACAGTATAAAACTATTCTTGATTTGTTTTCTTTCTCCAGGTAAAAGAGTTCAAAATATGTCTTTTTGCGAATCTTCCAGGAGAATCTGCATTTACCATTTTCACGTAAGTAGCTTTAGGAACACTAATGTATTCGTAAACACTTCCGTTTGAGAAATCGATAATTAAACGACCTTCAACAAATTTATAATCAGTAATTGTTGCAGTTGCGATAGTCTCAGTATATTCAGGTAAATTAACTTTAATCGTTTCAGGATTAATACTTACCAAAAAGTGATAAGCTTCAATGATTGCTTTACTTTTTTCTTCTGCAGCTTTTAAACCAGCATCATCACCTTGAAATTTATCAGGATGAGATTCCTTCATCGCATTACGATAAATGGTTTTTAAATCTTTTAACTCTGCAGTTTTCTCTACGTTTAGTAACTTACGGTATTCAACTATTTTTTTCATAAATAAGGTAACTACTTGTCTATTAGTTTGAAATTGAAATTAATTGTTCAAAAAGACAAATTTTTTGCAAAGGTACACTTTTTTTTAACTTTTCACTTTTGATAGAAAAAATATTCGAAAAAAATGTAAAGTATTGAATGTTAAAGGTTATAAGCTAGCGACCGAAACTTAAAAAGTAAAGCAGATTAATTTATCCGCAAAGCGCGCAAAGTTCTTTTGTAGATTGTTTTTTTATAAAACCGCAAAGTTCGCAAAGCTTTGTATTGATTTAGCTTTGCGAACTTTGTGTTTTCTTAAGATAAGATAAGATAAGGTTGGAATCTTAGCGAACTTTGCGGTAAGATTCTCATTTCAACTTGAAACTTGAAACCTGAAACAAAGAAAACCTGAAACAACTTTTATTTATCTTCCGGCTTATTATTCGCTTTATGGAAATTTTTAGACTTTTTGGGATATTTATCATAACTAATATCACTTGGATTTTCAATAACAGATTTAATTGTAATTAATTCTCCTATAGTATGATTAGCGTGAGCCATTTTATAATCTAAAAGATATTCACCACAAAAATAATTATTGTTTTCATCTTTCTCCATGATGCCGGTATATACTCCTTTTTGCATCATCTTTTCTTGTGAACCTTTAGACATAATCTTTGTATTTTAAATTTGAAGGTACAAAGTTAATCAATTTATCTTTGTTTTAGGGAGTTCGAGACAATCTCAGTATATTTGCACATGCAAAAAAACTTTAAGCCACATCCTAATTCGTTTAAAAATACCTTTTGTGTGTTTCATGAAGTACTGTCAAATGAAATTGAAGGTTTAAAGAAACAGTTTGAAAGCAAAGCCGGAAGCGCCTATTATTATACTGAAGCCGGAATGTATAGAGTTTCGAATCATTGGGGAAGATTAGCCAATAGTAAATGGCGTTTGGTTGCCATGGAACCTGAAACCGAATCGAAAACTAAAATAGGTTTTGCTGCCTGGAATGAATTTTATCCTGATAATGCTGAGGAAAAACTATATTATATAGAAGCAGATTTCGAAAAGAATATGGTAACCTATCAGCACAAGAAAAATCCGGATTACGATCAGAAAGCAATTCTAAGAACTAGTTTTGAAACCACAAAACGAATTAAACAAGTCCGGAATTTACAACAATTAACTTCCTGGGCAAAGTATTTTGATTATGATGATATTGATGATTTAAGAAAGCAAATTATCACTGAACTGATTTACACTGAGAAAACTTTAGACGAAATTAAAAGAGAAATATAATGGGACGCAACAACGAAAGGAATATCAAGAAGCACAATGACAAATTGCACAAAGCCCAAAATAAAGTAAAACAGGCTGAAATTGCACGTAAAGAAAAGCTGAAAGAAATTATTAAAAAGTTCAACGAAGACAAAAAAGAAGAAAATTAAAAATAGTTTCAGGTTTCAAGTTTTTTTAGTTTCAGGTTTTCGTACCAACTAACTTGAAACTTGAAATTTACCGCAATCCCGATAGCTTCGGGAGCTAAGAATATATTGTTGATTATGTCTGGAAAATGCAAAGTTCGCAAAGCTTTGTATTGATTAAGCTTTGCGGACTTTGTGTTTTTATGAAACCTTAGATATAAAAAACTTTGCGCGCTTTGCGGTAAATTCGCATTTCAACCTGAAACCTGAAACAAAAAATAAGTAAATATGAAATTCGAAGATTTAAAAGTAAGTGTACAGGAAATTATTGATTTAATCGCTGCAAAAAATGATAGGGAAGCAAACAATAAATTGCTTGAGGTAAATGAAGCTTTAGATGAAATGCTGGATCATGCCGAAGAAGATGAAGATTTAAGAGAAATAAGCAGATATCAGGTTTTGCTGAATCAGCTGCACGTTAAAATTAATGGCGAAGAGCAAGTTGATGGAGAATAAAAAATGCTTTTGCGATACCGGTTTATCGTTTAATGATTGCTGCGGATTATATCTAGAAAGCAATCAAAAAGCACCAACAGCATTGGCTTTAATGCGTTCGAGATATTCAGCTTATGCAACTCATAATGCAGATTATCTTTTAGAAACCACTTATGTTTCTGAAAGACAATATTACTCAAAAGCAGAAATTTTAAAATGGGCAACAAGCAATAAGTGGCAAAAACTTGAAATCTTAAGTTTTACCGAAAATACTGTTGAGTTCAAAGCCTATTTTTTAGATTCAAATCAAAAAACTCAGGTGCATTACGAATTTTCTACTTTTAAATTCGAAAATAATGCATGGTTTTATCTTGACGGAAAGTTTGAATAATTGCTAGATTTATAAGGATTTTCAAGCTGTTTTGTTCCAATACTTTAACTAAAAATTAATAAAGGTTTCTTTTTTCGTAATTCTAAAATAGTGTAATTTTAGAATTATGAAAAACGAATTTAAAAATGGTTTTTATTTTAAGTCGTACGAAGCCCCATTTCAGTCTCCGTTTGAAAAACTCTTTGGCATTTTCAAAGAGTTAATCACCCATACTTCGGGTGATTTTGATGAAGCTATAGACTGGCTTCGGGAGTTAGATAAAGAATATAAACTTACGGATGAGAATTACACAATCGATGATTTTATCGAAGATTTAAAAAAGAAAGGTTACATAAAAGACGAAGTCAAACCAGATGGGAGTGAAGGCTTTGGAATTACTGCTAAAACAGAACGCGCCATTAGGCAACAAGCTTTAGATCAGATTTTTGGTAATTTGCAACGTTCCGGAAACGGAAATCATAAAACCAAATATGCCGGAAATGGTGATGAACATACAGGAGAATTCCGCGAATTTAATTTTGGAGATAGTTTAGAACGTATTTCGCTGACCGAAAGTTTACGAAATGCCCAAATTAACAATGGAGTTGAAAGTTTCAAGCTGACCGAAAATGATTTGGTTGTCGAAGAAGCACAATACAAAGCTCAGATGAGCACTGTTTTGATGATCGACATTAGTCACAGTATGATTTTGTACGGCGAAGATAGAATCACGCCTGCCAAAAAAGTTGCAATGGCTTTGGCAGAATTAATCACAACACGTTATCCAAAAGATACACTTGATATTTTGGTTTTCGGAAACGATGCATGGACAATTCCAATTAAGGATTTGCCTTATTTGCAAGTAGGGCCTTATCATACCAATACCGTTGCAGGTTTGCAATTAGCGATGGATATTTTACACAGAAAGCGAAATACCAACAAACAAATTTTCATGATTACCGACGGAAAACCCAGTTGCGTCAGGGAACGTGATGGTTCTTATTATATGAATAGTAACGGTTTAGACGAATATATCGTAGATAAATGTTACACTCAGGCACAACAAGCCAGAAAATTACACATTCCGATAACGACATTTATGATTGCAAGCGATCCGTATTTGCAGCGTTTTGTCAATCATTTTACCGAAGCAAATCAAGGAAAAGCATTTTACACCGGATTAAAAGGCCTGGGTGAAATGATTTTTGAAGATTATGAAACGAATAGGAAGAAGAGAGTTCGTTAAATAGGTTCAAAGTTACAAAGGTTCAAAGCGACAAAGGTTTTTTGTCTTAATTTGAATAGATAAATTTATAAACAACGTATATCGTAGAGGCGCACAGCAGTGCGTCTCCTCATAGCGAAGACACACTGCTGTGCGCCTCTACAGAAAAAATAATAAAAACAACAAAACACATATTTCATAAAATGGAAATAAACAACATAAAAAATTTAGGTCAATTAAAAGCCTCGGGATATAAAAGCATAAGTATCAAGGATGAATTACGAAATAATCTTCGTGAGAAAATCAAATCCGGAAAACCGGTTTTTGAAGGCGTTCATGGTTTCGAGAATACAGTAATTCCAGAGTTAGAACGTGCTATTTTATCACGTCACAACATTAATTTATTAGGACTTCGAGGTCAGGCAAAAACTCGTTTGGCGCGCAAAATGGTTGAATTATTAGATGAATATATTCCGTTTGTAACGGATTCTGAGATTAATGATGATCCTTTAAATCCAATTTCACGTTTTGCAAAAGATATCATTGCCGAAAAAGGTGACGAAACTCCAATTTCATGGTTGCATAGACACGAGCGTTTCTTCGAAAAATTAGCAACACCGGATGTTACTGTTGCCGATTTAATTGGAGACGTTGACCCAATTAAAGCCGCAAACTTAAAACTATCTTATGCAGATGATCGCGTGATACATTTCGGGATGATTCCGAGAGCGAACAGATCTATTTTTGTTATAAACGAATTACCTGATTTACAAGCAAGAATTCAGGTAGCATTATTTAATATTCTGCAGGAAGGTGATATTCAAATTAGAGGTTTTAAGTTGCGAATGCCACTTGATATGCAGTTTGTATTTACAGCAAATCCTGAGGATTATACCAATAGAGGAAGCATTGTGACGCCTCTAAAAGACAGAATTGGTTCTCAAATTCTGACACATTATCCTGAAAGTGTTGCCATTGCCAGAACTATTACAGAGCAAGAAGCAAAACTAGACGAAACACAGCACAAACTTGTTCATGTGCCAAGTTTAGCCAAAGATATTCTAGAGCAAATAAGTTTTGAAGCTCGTGATAGCGAATACATTGACAACAAAAGTGGTGTAAGTGCAAGAATGAGTATTACAGCTTTTGAGAGTTTAATGAGTACTGCAGAACGCCGTGCATTAAAAGCTGGAGTCGATAAAACTATTTTACGTTTATCTGACTTTATCGGAATTATTCCTGCTATTACCGGAAAAGTAGAGTTGGTTTATGAAGGAGAGCAGGAGGGAGCAGCAGCAGTAGCTCAAAATTTAATTGGTTCAGCAATTCGAACATTATTTCCAACACTTTTGCCTAAAATAGAAAAACTTGAAAAACCGGGCGAGAAAACGCCATATTCTGATTTAATAGAATGGTTTTTTGCCGAAAGTGGTTTCGAATTATTAGACGATGCCTCAGACAAGGAATATCAGGCTATTTTGGACGAAGTAACTCCTTTAGATGTTTTATTAAAGAAATATCAGCCGCAATTAGATAAAAAAGACCAATATTTCATGAAAGAATTTATTTTATGGGGATTGGTAGAATATAAAAAATTAAGCAAAGATCGTTTTGCACTAGGACATCAGTTTAAAGATATGTACGGAAGTTATATTAGTAAATTGTAATTCTGCGTTTTCTTTATCAAACCCCACAGTACCGAAGCCTCGGGATAAAACCTGTCGGGTTTTTTGCGCGCGATTATCTTTGTCAAAGTTTTAAACTTTGACAAAGATTAGGGGTTGGCATTTTTTATTTATTGAAAATAAAGCCATTACCATTTTTAATTAGTCTACCTTGCTCCGTTGGCTGTATTTGCAGTTTTCCCAAAATAAAAATGGAAAATGGTTTCGAAGATTTGATTGCGAGTTATATTGAGAACAAAGTAGGAATATCAGAACATTTTTTAAGTCCCGAATTGGCAAATCATCTAAAACAAAATTTACTCGATTTAAACAAGAAAAGTTTATTGATGGCCGCAGGAATTGGAAATTCTGAGAAAGTTAGTTACGACGGAGCAATCAGAAGCGATTCGATTTATTGGTTAGATAAAAAGCATAATAATGTTTTCGAAAATGAATTTTTTGCTCAAATCGATGCTTTCATTATTTATCTAAATGAAAGCTGTTACGCCGGAATTACCGGTTATGAATTTCATTATTCGTTATACGAAACAGGCGATTTTTATCTCAAACATTTAGATCAGTTTAAAAATAATCCAAGTCGGAAATATTCTATGATTAGCTATCTTAACAGTAATTGGCAGGAAAGCGACGGAGGAGAACTCATGATTCATCAGGAAAATAACAATCACAAAATTGCCCCAACTCAAGGCAAAACAGTTTTCTTTAAAAGCAACGAATTAGTTCATGAGGTTTTGGTTACACAAAATACGAGAATGAGTATTACAGGTTGGCTTAAGAGTGATTAATATCTCTTTTATAATATCGTTTATGTCAATTTTATAAATTGATATTTATCTTAGCAAACCCGACAGGTTTTTAAAACCTGTCGGGTTTATTCGTTTTAGAAATAAAGCTTATTTTTGCATTCAAAATTTAAACCCATGCTGTTTCTTGTTCTAAGTATTCTTTGTAGCGTAATTGTTGGAGTAATTTTCAAAATAACCCGAAAATATAATGGCAATCCAACTCAAATTGTCACTTTTAATTATGTATTTGCACTTATACTTTGTTATCTAACCTTTTGCCCGGATTTAACTGAAGTTGATGAGAAAGCACCTTGGAATATTTACATTGCGATTGGTGTTTTATTACCTGTAGTTTTTCTGTTTTTAGTCGCTTCCATAAAGTATATGGGAATTGTAAAAACAGATGCAGCACAGCGATTATCTCTATTTATACCAATTTTGGCTGCCTGGTTTATCTTTAAAGAAGAGTTCAACTCTTATAAAGTAATCGGACTTGTAATTGGGTTTCTGGCGCTTTTATTCATCTTAAAAAAGCAATCTGAAAACGCAGAAAACAAATGGATTTATCCTGCTGTAGTTTTACTGGGTTTTGGAGTTATTGATATACTTTTCAAACAAATTGCATTATATACTACTTTGCCTTACACGACTTCGTTATTTGTGGTTTTTTGTATAGCATTGGGTATTGCAATTTTAATTAGTGTTTATGAAATTAGTATTAAAAGTGCCAAATTAGAACCTAAAAATATTCTTTTTGGTGGTTTAGTCGGAATCTTCAATTTTGGAAATATCTTGTTTTATTTAAAAGTACATAAGGCTTTCGCCGATAATCCTTCGACTGTTTTTGCAGGAATGAATATGGGAGTTATTATCTTGGGAAGTTTCGTTGGTTTGCTTTTTTTTAAAGAAAAACTGTCTAAAATAAACTTTGTAGGGATCTTTTTAGCCTTAATTTCTATTATTTTGATAGTTATTTCGCAATTTAACTAGTTTTTTTAATTCCGTAAAACCTTAATTTACAGTTTCTTTTAGATTATCTTTTGATTCTTTGCAAAATAAACTCTACTAATTCTATAGAATTTATAAATATATTTTATAGATTTGCAACAACAATGGAAAACTATAGTCTATATATCATCCCGTTTATGTGCAGCACAAATATGTGTTGCATGATGAACCATGTGATGAAATGGCGTTAATAGAGAAAGTACACTTGTTAGTTATTTTTTTTTTTAGCCTTTCATGCACCATGAAAGGCTTTTTTTAGAATTATTAAAAAATGAAGAATATGAGATCAAATAGAAATACGAATATAATGATGCGATGCTGTCTTATTAAAATTCCATGTTGGCGAATGCAATGATTATTGATAAGATGAATACTTTTTTGAGAACAACTCTAAAAGTGTTTTTTAATGGATAAAATTCTAAATCACACAAACCCAAATTAAAAGATATATATTATGAGTACAGAAATTATAAAACAGAATCCCTTTCAATCTATGATTGATCGCTTTAATATCGCGGCCGATATTTTAAATCTGGATGAATCAATCAGACAAAAATTGCAGCGACCGGAAAAACAAATTGTTGTTAATTTTTCTATTACGCTGGATAACGGAACAATTCAAAATTTTGAAGGTTATCGCGTGATTCACAATACAGCATTAGGACCTTCAAAAGGCGGAATTCGTTATGATACGGCTGTAAATCTGGATGAAGTTAAAGCCCTAGCAGCCTGGATGACCTGGAAATCTGCCGTAACAGGAATTCCTTTTGGAGGAGCAAAAGGCGGAATTATTTGCGATCCGAGAACACTTTCTAAAACAGAATTAGAAAAAATTACAAGAGCCTACACAAAAGCTTTATCAGATATTTTTGGACCTGAAAAAGATGTTCCAGCACCAGATATGGGAACTGGCCCTGACGAGATGGGCTGGTTAATGGATGAATTTTCGTTAGTGCACGGCAAAACAATTCACGCCGTAGTTACCGGAAAACATTTGCATTCCGGAGGTTCATTGGGCAGAGTAGAAGCAACAGGAAGAGGCGTAAGTATTATTACATTATTGGCACTTCAAAAATTAAAACTAAGACCGGCAAAATCTACAGTTGCTATTCAGGGATTTGGTAATGTTGGATTACATTCGGCTTTATTTTTATTCGAAAAAGGCTTAAAAATTGTTGCTGTAAGCGATGTTTCTGAAGCTTTTTATAATCCGGAAGGACTTAATATTCCAGAGTTGATTTTGTATTATAACCTGAATAATAAAAGTATAAAAGGATATCCAAATTCAGTTGCTATAAAACACGAAGATTTATTGCTTCTGGATGTAGATGTATTGATTCCGGCAGCGAAAGAAGATGTAATTACACAAAAAAATGCCAATGCTATTCGTGCCAAAATTATAGTTGAAGGCGCCAACGGACCAGTTTCGTCAGACGCTGATAAAATATTGCATGACAATAATATATTGGTAGTTCCGGATATTTTGGCAAATGCCGGAGGAGTAACCGTTTCGTATTTTGAATGGCTTCAGAATTCTCTTTTAGAATCATGGAGAATCCATCAGATAAATAAACGTCTGGAAGATATTTTAGAAAAAGGCTTCGAAACCGTTTTTAGAATTGCTCTCAAACATAATGTAACGCCTCGAATTGCGGCCTATATTATTGCCTTGCAAAAAGTAGCCGATACACAATTGGTTAAAGAAGTGGCGTTGAGTGAACCAAAGTTTAAGCAGAATTAAAGATTAGATTTTAGAATATAAAGACTGTTTTCATTGATTGATATTATTTTCAAAAGAGAAGGTATTAATCGATGAAAATATCTTTTTTTTTAAGTTTTTTATGAATCAAAAAAGTAATTTTTAGAATGGAACATATCAATTTTCTAGCTTTTGCAATGCCCGCTTTTTTTCTTTTCTTATTTTTAGAATACAAATTAGCACAACGTAAAAAGAGACCGGAAATTTTTAATTACGAAAGTTCAGTGTCTAATATTAGCATTGGTATTGCAGAGCGATTGATAAATTTATTTATAGCCGCAAGTTTCTATCAGTTGTATTATTTGATATATGACAATTATAGAATTTTTGATATTCAGAGTACTATATTTGTTTGGTTGGCGCTAATTTTGGCTACAGATTTTGTTTGGTATTGGTATCATAGATTGGGTCATGAAGTCAATTTTTTCTGGGCTGCCCACATTGTACATCATCATAGCGAAGAATTTAATTTTACGGCAGCGGCCAGAATCACAACTTTTCAGGCGATTATCAGAACAGGATTTTGGTGTATTTTACCTTTTGTTGGTTTTCATCCATCAATGGTAATTACAATGCTTATTGTGCACGGAGCCTATTCGTTTTTTACACATACACAGCTTATTGGAAGAATAAAATGGCTGGAATATGTTTTTGTAACGCCATCAATTCACGGAATTCATCACGCTTCTGATGAAAAATATTTAGACAAAAACTACGGAGATATGTTCACCTTTTGGGATCGTATTTTTGGAACTTTCCAGGAAGAAGAAGAAAAACCAAAATATGGATTAACACATCCGTTAAAGAGTTATAGTTTCTTGTGGCAGCACTTTCATTATTATTTTGAAATTTATGAATTATGGAAACGTTCAAAAGGTTTTAAAGCCAGATGGAAAGCTGTTTTTGGAAGTCCTGCAAATATGGATCAGGATATTCGTCCCATATTAGAAAAACGTTTTTTGCAGGATAAAACCAATCCAAATCAAAGATTGAGATTTAGAAATTACCTTTATATACAATTAGGATTATCTACTTTGGTTTTAACTGTTTTCACTTATTATTTTGATTTGCTAAATGTTCTCGATAAAGTTTTTGTGCTTTCTGTTATTTTAATAACGCTTATTAATTGCGGTGCTTTATTAGAACAGCGAAAATGGATTTATTATCTTGAATATGCACGTATTTTTATGATTACAACTTATTTTTTATATCGGGAAAATTTGCTTGCGTTTTTCTTTGTTCCGTTGGCAATTATGATTTTTGCCGAGCAATTATTCTCTCTAAGCAAATATTATCAAAATATGATACTTCAATTAGAAACCTCAGAATAAAAATAGCCCACGGATTATACGGATTGAACAGATTGTCGCAGATTTTTTTTAAAATTATTTAATCTGTGACAAAAAAGTTAGCCACGAATTCACGAATTTTTATACATGCAGATGTAACAATAATTCGTGAATTCGTGGCTAACTTTTTTAAACATATTTTACTCCCAAATCATACAAATTAATACAATAAAAAATCAGTGTCAATCTGTTCAATCCGCACAATCCGTGGGCAAAAAATTAAATAGTTTTGATCGCCATTATTTTTTCTTCAAAAGTATCTTTAAAGTCTGATTTGCTTTTGATTCTGGTTTTGTAGGTATAAATTGTAGCCACAGAAAGTTCCAGAAATTCCGCCATTTGACTACTGTCCTGAATCCCTAATCGATACAAAGCAAAAATGCGAAGTTCAGTATTTAAAAGCTCTCCTTTTTTGACAATACATTTATGGTCATTTGGGAATAAATGATTAAAATCTGTCACAAAAGTGGGGAACAACTTCAGGAAGATTTCATCAAATTGATGGAATAGATTCTCGCGCTCTTCCTTTACATTATAACGTTTTAAACTCGCAATAACCTCATCGGTTTTCTTGGTAATGATTTTATGCAGTGTACTTTTCTGAATATGATCTATTTTATTGATAAAAGCAGAAGTTGCCTTGATAAAATACGTAATATATTCTTCTTTAATCGCATTGGCTTCACTCAAACTAACATTCATTTCCTGAAGTTGAGCATAAGATGACGCCATTATTTTTCTGGCTTTATTTCTTTCCTTTAATTGTTTGAAAATAATAATCGAGAATAAAACGATAATCAATGTAAGTATGGTTAACAGAATAATGATTTTTTCTAGTTTATCATTTTTGTCTTTTACGTTGTTTAATTGTGCTTTTTCGATAATGGGTAAAATCGACGAAATTTCAATTTTACGATGCCTTGCATTATAAAATGTGGCATCATCCATTGCAATGTTAATGTACTCGTTTGCTTTGTCGAGATAACCCATTTTAAAGAGTTCATTGGCTAGATTTCTAAGCGCAACGGTTTCTTTCGTAGCATTTTTAACATCGGCGATTGCTGCGAGCGCTAAATACTGAATTGCTTTTTTAGTATATCCTCTTTCAGAATAAATATAACCTAAGCTTGAAGTTGCAATACCATAATAATCCGGTGGTAAATCATAATTATTGATCCAATAGCTAAAAGCAAATTCGGCGCCGCGCCAATCTTGTTGTTTTAAGCGTTTTAAGCTTTCGGCAGCCCAGTATTCGTTGGTATTTGTGCCAATAAGTTCTAGTGCTTTTTTAAGAAAATGATTTCCTTGTTGTACGTAATGAATATTAAAACGCTGATCCCGATTGTAATCGGCTAAATCATAATAAGCGCGGGCTTTGATAGCATAATATTCAAATTTGTGTTTTTGATCGAGATTTTTGTCGTCAATAATATTCAAAGTATCTATAGCTTCTTTAAAAAGTCCTGACGAAAGCAATACAAAACCTTCTTTGATACGGCTTTTGGTTAAATATTTAGGATCTTTTAAAACAATCGCTTTTATCTTGGCTTCTTCAAGATAGTAATAAGCCGAGTCATATTTAAAAGATTTATATTCTTCAAATAACGCCATATAAGTGTTGTACAACTGCTCGTTGTTTTGACTTACCGTAAATTTTGAAACATTTCTTTTTAATGCCTCAATTTTATGGTACTTCTGTTTTAAGTAGACCTCTTTTTTAAGTAGCACTTTATCTAATTCTTCTAGAACAGGATTTGTCTCTTTGGCAGTTAGAGAAAAACCCGCAACGAAAAAAAATAGAATTAATATTCTTTGCATGGTTTAGGTTGGTTTAGGGTATTTTTTGAGTTAGTTCGGTTTTAATTCAATTTTAGTTTATGAATTGGTGATTAACAATTTTTAAAACAGGCAACTTCTTTTTAAAATGCATCTAAAAAGGAAGTTAGGTTCGTGAAAATGGTTTTGAAATGTTAAAAGTGACTTGATAACTTGCAATTATACAATAAAAAGCTAATAAATATATGTATAGTAAAAAAATAATATGTTTTAATTTTCATATTATCACGTTTTTCATCATTTAGATGTTTTTTTGTCTAAACAGTATCTTGATTTTTGTAAATATTAAAATTGTTTAATTTACTGGTTTTTAATTAGTTATATTTTGTTTTGTTTGAATTTTATCTTGATTTTTTACAGATTTTTTTTTAAACATTTATTTTACATCTAGTTTCGTGGTGTCCTTTTAAAGGGATAAAAAACTAACAAAAACCACAATTTTATGAGATGTAAAAGTATTTATTGGTTAGCTGTTATTATGTGTCTATTTGCCATTGGCTGTGACAACACAGATGACGGAAGCTACGTTGATCCAATTACCATTTATGAGAAAGTAAATGGAAACTGGGGATTAACAAATTTGAAGATGGTAGATGAATTTGCAAAGGCAAATAATATCGGACCACACGAAGAAAACTTGAGCACATTTTTTAACTACGAAGATTTTAAAATCAAATTTAGCGTAGACGAAAAAAACAAACCTACAAGTTATGAAGTTACGGGCAATGTTCCTCCATTATTTGCCCCAAAAGGATACTGGCAGTTAAGCTCAGATTTTCAACAAACAAACGCAACCGGCCCTGCAAGAATTTATTTGTATAGCGATGCCCAAAAAACTCAAAAAACCGATGAGCTTTTATTGACTTCTGTTCCGGGTAAAAGCGGTGAGATGGAACTTCAATTGGTGCACTCTTCAGGAGGCAGTCCGTTTGTGTCTTATGTTTTCAAATTAAATGCTATTAAATAAAAAGTAATATGAAAAAATTTATATATACAATTTTACTTGCCCTTTTGATGGCTCCTAATTTCATAAAGGCACAAGAAGCCGCTGGAGCTGTAGGCGCAATGTCATCATTTCCGGTAGTGTACAAATATGATGAAAAGGTTACCTGGTATTTTGATCTTTCAGGAACCACATTTGCAGAAAACGAAGATCTTTATATCTGGATTTGGTCGCCATCTGAGCCAGATGCCGGAAACTGGGAAAACTCATCAGATTTTGCAAAACTAACACATGTAAAAGATAAAATCTGGAGTTTTACTTTGACTCCAACACTGTATTTTTCTAAAACTCCGGCTGAAATTGCAGCAAGCGCAGGATTTTGGTTTCGTTTAAAAAACAAAAACGGATCAAAACAAAGTGATGTGGCAAATATGCAATACACTGATTTTTCATCATTCTATACGGCTAATGAGCTGATCAGGGCTTATCCAACAAAACCAACTATTGATAAAGGCGTAAGTATTTTATTTAATGCCAATTTAGCTCCGGGATTTGCAGGTGCAACAAGCGTACACATGCATAGCGGATTGAACGACTGGGACATTAAACAAGAATACCAATCATGGTTGCCGGATATTGTTGAGAAAACAAAACTGAAAGATTTAGGAAACGGTTTTTATAAAATGGATTTAGTTCCAAAAGACTATTACAATGCTCCGGATGGTTACGAGATGAAAAATTTAGTTTTTTTGATGGTAAAAGACGATTGGGCGGGAACAATTCCGGATCAGATTTTATATGCAGGAGCTTATGTGCCGCCACCGCCACCAGTATTTGCATTTTTTCCAATGCAAATCAGTCAGAAAGATTTTCTTGGAATGTCCAGAAAAAATAACGAGTCAGGAGTAAACAAATTAATCTACACGATTACTGCCGGAAGCAAAATTATTACCGGAGAATTTACGGGAGGAACGGCTGAGATAAAAGGATTTGTCAATTTGGTTGCAGAACTTAATGGTATCTCGAATTTAACTGAAATTCATGTTTTGGTAAAAGACAATAAAAACAAAACAATCTCAGATACAACGATGCCTCTTAAAACTTTAGACAAATAATTCACTATCAAATTAAAACATCAATTCTAATGAACAGTAAAAATAAAAAAGGAGTCCTGCATCAAATGTGGACTACTAAATCGCTGGTATTCATGATTTTCATGCTTTTTCTTTCGGCAGGAATGTTTGCTCAGGGAAAAAAGCATGTGTCAGGAACCGTTTATGACAGCACAGGAAATGTATTGCCCGGAGCATCAATTCTGGAAACCGGAACCAGAAATGCCACTACAACAGATTTTGACGGAAAATTTGTGTTGGATGTAGTCGTAGGAGGTTCTATCGAAGTTTCTTTCATTGGTTCAACCACTCAAAAAGTACAGATTACTGAAGCAACAAAAGCAAATATAGACGTTCGTTTACAAAATGACGGTTATCAGCTTGCCGAAGTTCAGGTAGTTTCTGTTGGATACGGAACGCAAAAAAAATCAGATTTAACGGGAGCAATTTCTTCGCTTAAAGCGGATGATTTAGTAAAAGGAACAATCTCGTCGACAGAGCAGGTTTTGCAAGGAAAAGTTGCAGGATTAAACGTAATTCGTCCTTCGGGAGATCCTGCTGCAGGTTCTACATTACGTTTACGCGGAGGAACTTCGTTAACAGCAAGCAACAGTCCGCTTATTGTAGTTGACGGTATTGCAGGTGTTGATATCAATGTGGTTCAGCCATCAGATATTAAATCTGTAGACGTTTTAAAAGATGCTTCGGCGACAGCCATATATGGATCAAGAGGTGCAAACGGAGTTATTATCATTACAACAAAATCAGGAACAAAAGGAGTTTCTGTAGTTTACAGCGGTTTATCAAGCATTGGTTATGTGGCTGACAATTTAGATCTTTTATCAGCCAATCAATGGAGAAGTTACGTTCGCAGCACCGGAAATAAAGATGCTGTTGATTATGGAGGAAGTACTAATTGGCAAAAAGCCATAGAACAAACGGCAATTTCGCAATCGCATACTTTAAGTATTAATTCCGGTAAAGCTGACAGCGGTTTTAGAACTTCACTTTCGTACCTGAATAACGAAGGAGTTATCAAAACTACGGGATTAGAAAGATTAAGTGGAAACGTAAATGCTTATCAATATCTTGGAGATAACAAAGAGGTGAAATTTGACATGGGTTTATTTGCAAATATCGATAAATGGCACCCGTTGGATTATAGAATTTTTGAGCGTTCTTATAATTTAAATCCAACGATTCCGATATATGATGCAAATGGGAAATTTTCAAATGTAATCAACACGCTGTACGAAAACCCGGTTGAAGTCTTAACAGACAGAACTGCTGATAATAAAAGACACAGATTGTTAGGATATTTTAAAACGGAAGTTAAATTCTTAAAAGATTTTCTTGCTGTAGCCAATATTTCGTACGAACATAATGCTGTTCAGGCAAGTATGTATAAACCAACTTATGCTGTTTTGGAAGGAAGTACTGAAGGTGGTTATGCTCAAAAATCATATTCAGAATATGCAAATGCACAAGGAGAATTGTATGTAAATTATAATAAAGTAATTGATAAACATACCATTGGCGCTCTCGCCGGATACTCTTATCTTGAGAATATCTATGAAGGTTTTGGAGCACAAAGAAGTGGTTTTGTAACAGATGCTTTTAGTTATAACAATTTAGGAGCAGGTTACAGATATCGTTTAGGAGATGTGTATTCGTATAAAGGAAAATCAAATTTAGTTTCGTTTTATGCCCGTGCAAATTATTCTTATGACGGAAAATATTTGTTGACAGGAACGGTAAGACGTGACGGTTCAAGCCGTTTTGGAGCAAATAATAAATGGGGAACATTTCCGTCAGCATCTGCTGCTTGGAGAATCTCTAACGAAGAATTTATGAGCTCAACAAAAGGCTGGTTAGACAATTTGAAAGTTAGAGTTGGATATGGAGTTACTGGTAATCAGGACGGAATTGGAGAATACAAATCGCTTTCGATTTTAGGAGTTGGAAACGATAGTTACTTTGACCCAATTACAGGAACGTGGAGTTTGGCTTATTCGCCACAACAAAATCCAAATCCTGACTTAAAATGGGAATCAACAAAACAATTAAACATTGGTATAGACTTTAGTTTATTTAATAGAATTACAGGTTCATTCGAGTATTATTCTAAAAACACAAACGATTTATTATATACTTACGAAGTTCCTCAACCACCATATTTAGTGGGAACAATGTTGGCAAACGTAGGTGAAATGTCTAACAAAGGAGTCGAGCTTACTTTGAATGCAGATATCGTAAAAGGAGACAAATTCTCGTGGAATGCGAATCTGACTTTAGGACACAACGTTCAAAAAATCGAAAAACTATCAAATCCTACTTATAAAACAGATGTTATTTACAGCGGATCATTACACGGATTAGCAGGTATGTCAGGACAATATTCTCAAATTATTGCCGAAGGATATCCTGTTGGAACCTTCTGGGGTTTTAAAAGTGCAGGGCTTGGCGCCGATGGAAAAATGTTGTACTACAATGCTGCCGGAGACAAAGTTTTGGATAATGTTCTGGTAGATGCTGATAAAACAGATTTAGGAAATATTCAGCCGGATTTAACTTTAGGTATCGGAATGAATTTTACTTACGGAAATTTTGATCTTGGAATTTCTGGATACGGAATGTTTGGTCAAAAAGCCTTAAATGCGACAAACATGATGTTGAACGATCCTAACAGATTACCAACTTTCAACGTTCCGGATGATTTCCTGAATAGCGGCATTACATCTTCACCAAAATATTCCAGTTATTGGATCGAAGATGCTTCATTCTTTAGACTTCAGACACTTTCAGTTGGATATACTTTACCATTAAAACTTAAAGGTTCAAAATTCAGAGTTTATCTTATGGGAGAAAATCTTTTTGTAATTACAGGTTACAAAGGTGTAGATCCGGAGATTGGTTTAAACGCTCAGGATGGCGTTGACCAAACAGGTCTTGCAGCTCCGGGAATCGATAAGTACAATAATTATCCTAGGCCAACAACAATTTCTGTAGGATTAAATTTCACGTTTAATAATTAAGCGAATTAACTCAAAAATATAAAAAATGAAAATCAAAATAACAGCAGCAATATTGATGAGCATGCTTTTTACGATATCATGTACCAATCTAAACGAAGATTTATATGATAAAGTAGAAGATGGAAATTTTGGGAATACTCCAAAAGAAATCGATGCATTAGTTGGTGGAGCTTATTCTTCATTAAGAGGATTTGCCGATGGAATATCAAATAATTATCCAACTTGTGAGTATGTATTCTTTTTAAACGAAACCGTTTCTGATGAAGCCACAATTCCTACCAGAGGAACAAACTGGTACGATGGCGGGCAATATCAGGACGCTCAAAGACATACCTGGAAGTCGGACAATCGTATGATACTTTCGGCTTGGCGTTACAACTATACCGGAATAGCAAAGATCAATTCGATTATTTATCAAATAGACAAATCATCATTGACAACTGCGGCAAAAGCACCAATCTATGCAGAGTTAAAAGCGTTACGAGCTTATTATTACTACAATCTTTTAGATTTATTCGGGAATGTGCCCATCGTTGTCAACTTTGAAGATACTTCTTTACCATCAAATTCTACAAGAAAACAAGTATATGATTTTGTCGAAAAAGAATTGTTGGATGCAATTCCGTATTTAACTTCAAATGTAGTGTATTCTAAACTGACAAAAAATGTAGCATATTCTATTCTTGCCAGATTGTATTTAAACTCTGAAGCTTTTATTGGAACAGCGCGTTGGCAAGATTGTATCAACATGTGCCAGAAGGTAACAGGATATACTTTGACACCTGATTTCTTTGCCAATTTTGCAACAGAAAATCAAAAATCACCAGAAATTATTTTTGCAATTCCGTATGATTCAAAAGCTGGAACAGTAGGAAACTATATGAATTCTATGTCTTGTCATTATCTGCATAAATTAACCGTTTCAGCAACTGGAGATTATCCTTGGAGTGCCAACGGAATGTGTGCACAACCGGGAGTTTACTCTGCATTTGCAGCAACAGACAAAAGAAGAAAATGTATGGTTGCCGGAGATCAGATCAATTTGGCAACCGGACAGGTTATTATTATGGATAACGGTGAACCTCTTACCTATACAGAAGAAGTTACCAGTGTAGCTGACGCCAAAGAAAATCAAGGAGTTCGTTTAGGAAAATACGAAATGAAAGCCGGAGAGACTTGGGAGCGCGATCATGATTTTGTTTTAATTCGTTATGCCGAGATTTTAATGATGCAAGCCGAATGTTACGTTCGTTTGGGATCTCCAGATTTGGCAAAACCATTTTTACAACAAGTAACAGCACGCGCCGGAGAAGAAATGCCTACAACGATAGACCTTCATTTTATCGATCAGGAATTGCTAAAAGAATTCACCTTTGAAGGAAGAAGAAGAACAGATAATATCCGTTTTGGAACATTCTTCGCGCCATGGTGGGAAAAAGGAGCAACGGAGAAATACAGAGCAATATTCCCAATTCCGAGTACTGTATTAACAACAAATAAAAACCTGAAACAAAATCCTGGGTATTAGGTTTTGAATGTCAGTCTTCCATGTTGGTTAGTCGTGGAAGGCTGACATGTTTTATATTTTTTTTAGCCACAGATTAAAAGGATTAAAATGATTTAAAAAAATGTTTCACGCAGATTTAAAATGATTTAAGCAGATTCTGCAGATTTATTATAACTATATCTAAATTAAATCTGCTTTAATCTGCAAAATCTGCGTGAAATAATTTAATCACAGATCGTGAGCAAATAAAGTATAATAAAAAATCCTTTTTAATCCTTTTAATCTGTGGCCAAAAAACAAGAATATCACGAGCCAGTCATAAAAATAAACAATACATCAATATGAAAAGATCTATCACATTATTGTTTTTTGGGATCATGAACATTCTGGTCGCCACTAGTTGCAGCAGTGACGACAAAGGTTCAGACAAACCTACAGAGCCGGAAACACTCGCTCCTGTTGCGATCGAAAAAACAAACAGTACCAAAATTTACGTTCATTATATGCCTTGGTTTGAAACCAATGAAAGTAGTGCCGATAAAAAATGGGGATATCACTGGACAATGGTCAATAAAAACCCGAACAATATAGAAGCAAACGGTCGCAGAGAAATTGCATCTTATTACTATCCACTTATTGGACCATACCATTCCGGCGATAAAAATGTGATTGAAAATCATTTATTATTGATGAAATACTCAGGAATTGATGGAGTTTTGATCGATTGGTATGGCACTTACGACGTTAATGATTACGGAATGGTAAAAGAAAACACAGAACAATTAATCGCTATGTTAAACAAAGTAGGTCTGGAATACGCCATTGTGTATGAAGACAGAGTAACAAAAAATGTAGTCGATGCCGGAAAAGCAATTTCTGTAACCGCCGCTGCAAAAACCGATTTAGCTTATATGGAGAAAAATTATTTTGATGATGCAAATTACATCAAAGTAAACGGAAAACCATTGTTGTTGGATTTTGGTCCAATTGTTTTGCAAACACCAGCCGAGTGGACAAATGTTTTTAATAGCATAACTACAAAAACTACATTTTTAACCCTTTGGGATCAATCTGTAGAAGCAGGAAATAATGCTTCAGGCGAATATGCATGGGTATTTAAAAACAGTACCTATCTGACCAATTTTTATACCAATACAAAACCAAAACTTTCTGTTGCAATAGGAAGCGCTTATCCTGGTTTTAAAGATTTTTATGCCGAAGGCGGAGGCGGCGCAGCAATTGGCTGGACAATAGAACCAAACAACGGAGCCACGCTTGATGAAACACTTTCTTTGGCTAAAAATGCCAACTTAAACTACCTGCAATTAATCACATGGAATGATTTTGGAGAAGGAACAATGTTCGAACCAACAGTAGAATTCGGTTACACTTACATCGAAAAAGTAAAGGCATTTGCCGGAGTTAAAAATACAGAAACCGTTTTCCCTGATATTAGTAAAATGTACAATTTACGAATAGAAAAAAAAGGCAATGCCGATGTCCAGAAAAAACTAGATCAGGCTTTTAATTACTTTGTTTCAATGCAGCCTGCAAAAGCAAAACAGTTAATAAATGAAATTAAATAAGAGTTGTAATTAATACAATTAAATAATGAAAAACATAAGATATAGATACTGTCTAATTGCTTTAGCATCAATGCTGATATACGCTTGCAGTAGTAGTACTAAAAAAACATACAAAATTAGCTCTCCCGGAAAAAACGTCGAATTAGTTTTTGAATTAACCGCTTCAGGTCAGCCTCAATACAGTTTTACTTCTAATGGAAAATCAGTTATAGAACCTTCGTTAATGGGATTTGAATTTCAGGGAATCCAAAAAATGACAGAAGGTTTTGAAGTGGTTTCCACTGAAGAAAAAACAGCCGATGAAACTTGGGAACAACCTTGGGGAGAATTTAAAAAAGTTCGTGATCACCACAACGAATTGATTGTTCATTTGAAAGAATCAAAAGGAGAAGAACGTTTAGTCGATATTATTTTCAGAGTTTTTGATGATGGAGTTGGTTTTAGATATTTTTTTCCCAAGCAGTCACATTTGGGGAAAGTAAAAATTGCTAATGAAATTACACAGTTTACCTTTAAATCAGATATTGATGTTTGGTGGATTCCGGTGCATCGCGAAAACAGTTATTATGAAAGCACGTATCGCAAAACACCAATCAGCAAAACAGATACAATAAATACTCCGGCAACTTTTGAAACTAAAGAGAAGTTGTACGTTGCAATTCATGAAGCAAATTTAACTGATTTTGCTTCAATGACACTTTTAAAAACAAGCGACAAACAATACAAAAGCGAATTAGTGCCCTGGGCAGATGGTGTAAAAGTATATGCCGAGACACCTTTTTATACACCTTGGAGAACCATTGTTGTAGGCAAAACTCCTGGAGATGTTGCGACTTCGACTATTATGCTGAATCTAAACGATCCTTCAAAAATTGAAGATCTTTCCTGGATTACACCTTCAAAATATATTGGAATCTGGTGGGGAATGCATTTAGAAAAATACACTTGGGGACAAGGACCAAAACATGGAGCAACAACAAAAAACACAAAAGAATACATTGATTTTGCTGCAAAAAACAATTTTGACGGCGTTCTGGTAGAAGGCTGGAACGAGGGTTGGGACGGCGACTGGACTGCCGATGGATCTGCATTTAGTTTTGTAAAAGCATATCCTGATTTTAATTTGGAAGAAATTACAAAATATGCTGCCATTAAAAATGTTCGCTTAATAGGGCATCATGAAACGGCAGGTGCTACAAAAAACTATGAAAGCCAATTAGAAGATGCCTTTAAACTGTATCAGAAAATGGGCGTAAATACGGTGAAAACCGGTTATGTAAATAAATATTTAGACAAAAAAGAATGGCATGATAGTCAATACGGAGCACGTCATTACAGAAAAGTAATGGAAACGGCGGCTAAATATCATATCATGATTGACAATCACGAACCCATAAAAGGAACAGGAATACAGAGAACATATCCTAACTTCATGTCGCAAGAGGGCGGAAGAGGACAAGAATACAACGCCTGGTCTGTTGATGGCGGAAATACTCCTGAACATTTAACAACTTTACCATTTACTAGAATGCTTTCCGGACCATTTGACTATACACCGGGGAATTTCAATTTTGATTATAAAACACCATCGGGAGCACGAGTACAAACTACTTTAGCAAATCAGTTGGCATTGTATGTAATCATTTTTAGCCCGTTACAGATGGCTTCTGATTTACCTGAAAACTACGAAGGAAAACCGGAGTTTCAGTTTGTAAAAGAAGTTCCTTGTAATTGGTCAGATACTAAAGTTCTGGATTCTAAGATTGGAGAATATACCACAATCGCCCGTAAAGACTGGGACGAGAAAAACTGGTATTTAGGATCGATTACAAACAAAGAGGCAAGAGATCTTAAAGTAACTTTATCTTTCTTAGATAAAGGAAAAGAATACGAAGCCGAAATTTATGCCGATGGAGCAGGAGCAAATTATAAAACAAATCCGTATCCGGTTACAATTTCAAAACAAAAAGCAAATAATAAAACAGTTTTAGATATCAAATTGGCAGCTGGCGGAGGAACAGCCATAAAATTCTCTCCAATAGAAAAATAAGTAGTTTGGATTATTTTGAGTTAAGTTTGGTTTTGAGCAATGAACCCGATAGCTGGAAAAAGATATCGGGTTTGTTATTTTATTGTTTCAAGTTTCAGTGGCAGCCTTTGAACCTTTGTTTCTTAGCACCTTTGTACCTTCAAAAAAATTAGTGTTTATAAAACTTAACGTGATTACCAAAAGCATAGGCAGCTGTAATAGTTGGTCCATTGTAGCCCCATTTTAGAAAGCCGTTTAGTCTGTCTTTTACAGCATCTACTTTGAAGTTTAATCCGGTGTAGCCGGCCGTAAGGCTAAGGGTTTTATGCACATTATATGAAACCGCTAAATTATAGCTAACAATTCGGCCATCTATGTTATCGATTTTTACAGCAAGGTAATTTGCATTTACATACAAGCCCCAACGTTTTGCTAAAACAAATTCTCCCCAAATCCCAACATCTGGCAATGGAGCAGTAAAATTAAAACTATCACTATATTCGGCAACAGCCTGATTTGCTTCAACACGCAAGCCTAAATCAGCAAACAAAACGTGTGCACCAATTAATAATCCGGCTTCATATTTTGGCTTAGATAAAAACGCATAACCATACGCTATTCTGGCAATTTGTACATTAAAAAGTGCAGAAACTCGGGTATTTACTTCATAAGTATGGTCACCAAAATCAATTTGTTTTTCCAGCGTTTTTGTTGAAGTTCTGTCCAGAGCAAAAAATTCAAAGTCTAGTCTTGATCTTCTTGAAATACGCCACTCAAGTGTTCCCATAAAAGAACTGCTTGATTTTGAGAAACCTAAATCATTTTCAAGATCTATTTCTGTACCGCGATTTCCGTTATTGGTTCCAACTTCAATTTGAGTATTATTTACTGGAAAAAAAGCTCCCGCAGTTACTTTAAAACGTCTGCCATGCCAAGGTAAATCTTCATCATCGTAGTCCTGGAGTTTTTCTGAGTTGTTGTTGTTTTGTATGGTTGGTAAAGTATTTTCTACTGGAATTTCGGTTGTGGTTTGCGCCTGAGTTGAAAACCAAAAAAGGGAAACTATCAAAGAACAAAATATTTTTTTCATCTGATTTATTTTTAAATTTTATTGATAAAATTTTAACAATTAAAGTTAACAAAAAAAATCATTCATTTTATTTTTTTTAATTTTATTATTTTTTATTGTAAATCGATTGATATTCAGGTTTGTAAACGTTAAATTTTTTAATATTTAGCAATAATTAGGATCTAAAATGATTCACAAAACACTTTTTTTGAGCTAAAAAAGCTACATTGTAATAAAAATAAGTAAGAAAAAGACTTTTAAATATATTGTTTTTTTTGCGTAGTTTTTAACGGTTTTATATTCAGTTAAAAAATTAGAAATAAATTCTATCTTTTTTTAATAGACGAATTTTTATTAGATGAAAACCAAATGTCATTATTCAAAAATGATAGTTTAAAAACGATTGACATGTGTGGGATAGAAGTCAATGTTATTAAGTTAAGGAAAAATCAATAAAATGATTGCTGGTTTTTGATTTCAGATAGGATAATGGATTTGCTTGCTAAAGTTTTTTTGAGGTTAAAAGGTTTATGGCTTTTTAATGTTTTCTAATGTAAAGACGCGTATCTGTACATCTCTATGGTAAAAAAAACTTAGAATCTGAGCAACTAAGTACCTCAGAACCTCAAAAAAACTAAACCCTATTATAATCAGGTTTCCAGTGTACGATTGCTTTTTTTATCGAGTCACCTGAGAGATTATTTTTGAGCGCATCTTCAAGAAGTGGCAAAAACTCATTGTCAGGCGCAAATCTGAAAGCAAATATTTGTTCGTCGGTAAATTTATGTTCAATTTCTTCAAATCGTTTTCCGGTTAGCGTAAAGTATCGATAACGGATTTCTAATCGTATAATTCGGTTTTGCAAAGTGACTGCGTAATGCTGGCGTAACATATAGGCCAAACAAAATAAAAATACAAAACCAACACTAATAAACGACCAAATAAGAGTGTCGTTTGTTGTAATTGCAAAATAAATACTGGCAATTAGAAACAAAGCCAAGGCTGGATAATAAACAAAATGATGTGGGGCATAAAACCGTACGTGATTGTAATAGGTTTGAATTTTCATAATTGTTTTGTTTATGATTATACTTAAAAAACAAAGCTACCCTAAAATAGAATAGCTTTCTTCAAAAATAAACTAACATAACCAATGTTTCCTCTATAATTAAACTTTTTACAGTTTTCTTAGTAATATCTCTATTTCCAAAAGCCTTATTTTTCTTGTAAATTCATTCTTCCGGGCTTTAATTTTGTCAGTATAAAATTATTTTAGAAAACAAAGTTTGGTGTTATACTTTAAGTCAAAAAAGTTATATGATTTCAATATTTTGAATACTATTTTAAAGAGACGAAATAATGTTCCATTCGTCTAGTTTAGACTGAAATGTTTTACCGGCGTTTGCCGGACTTGTAGAAGGCAGTGTGATAAGTTGGTATGATTTTTTTAAATGAACATATTTCTTGAAGAAAGCAGCCGCTTTTTGTCCGTTGAATAAAATGGTTTTTATATTAGAATGTTGGCTTAAAAACGTCTCAAAATCATTTGCGATTTCGTTTTTTATTGCGCTGTCAAGACTTCCAACCCGATCACAATATTGAAGAACGTCCCACAAAGCGATATTATTTTTCTGCAAAAGTGCTTTTTTGGTTTCATAATCCGTCGAGAAATCTTCCTGTAGAATTGTAAACATAAATTTCCAGAAATTATTCTGATTGTGCCCATAATACTGATTGATTTCTAATGATTTTGTTCCGGGCATTGTCCCCAGAATCAAAATAGTAGCATCTTTATTACTTATAGGCTGAAAGGAAAAACTTTTCATTTTTTTGAATTAAAAGATATTTTGTAGGAGTTAAAATAAACATTTATCAGCAATTATAAAACAAAATGTGCTCTCTAAATACTAAAATCTAAGACATTTTTTTGGAGCTGTTTCCTGCTATCCGCTTGTATCTTATTCTGGCTAAAGAAGCCAGAATAAGGATACCGCTTCTATCAGGGCTAGGGCTCTCGATTTCATAAGATATTTTATGGATTTTTAGTTGTTAAAATAAAAAGACTTAGATTCTTAGCAACTTAGAACCTTAGTATCTAAAAAATGCATACATTTGCATAACTAGTTATGTAATTAATTATATATGGAATTTTTTGATAAAGTAGGTAAGGTGGCTTTAGGAAGCCGATTACGTTTAATGACAGCAATGATAACCGACGATGCTGCTAAAATATATGAATCATACGGTATGAATTTTATGCCAAAATGGTTTCCGGTTTTTTATACATTAATAGAAGAAAGAGAAATAACCATTACAGAAATTGCCACCGAAATAGGACATTCACAACCATCAGTAAGCAAAATCATTCAGGAAATGATTGCTGCAGGTTTGGTCGAAGAAAGCTTAAAAAGTAACGATAAACGTCGAAATATTGTTGGTTTGACGCAACAAGGCAAGGAATTTTCAAAAGAATTAAAACTTCAACTCAAAGATGTAGAAGCTGCTGTAGATAGTTTAATTACTGAGGCAAGTCATAATCTTTGGGCTGCACTCGAGGAATGGGAATTTTTACTGAATCAGAAAAGCTTGTTTAAAAGAGTAAACGAACAAAAAAAGGTACGCGAAAGTCAGGATGTAAAAATTGTACCATTTGAACCTCAATATCAGGACGCTTTCAGACAGCTTAATGTCGAATGGATTTCGACTTATTTCGAAATGGAAGAAGCTGATTATAAAGCTTTAGACAATCCTCAGGAATATATCTTAAAGAAAGGCGGTAAAATTTATGTGGCTTTATATTGCAACGAACCTGTTGGTGTTTGTGCTTTGATAAAAACAAAAGATTCAGATTATGATTTTGAAATGGCAAAAATGGCTGTTTCACCAAAAGCACAAGGCAAAAATATAGGTTTCTTACTAGGTCAGGCAATTGTAAATGGAGCAAGAGAAGAAGGAGCAAAAAAAATATATCTAGAAAGTAACACAATCTTAAAACCGGCAATTAATTTATATTATAAATTAGGTTTTCAGAAAGTTTATGGTCTGGCAACTCCCTACAAACGTTGCAACATTCAAATGGAGTTAGTTCTTTAAAAAAAGGTTATAAGTTGCTAAGGTTCTGAGTTTCTAAGTTTTTTTCTTAGCGTCTCAGAACCTTAGCATCTTAGCACCTAATCTACTCTGTAAATTTCTTGAAGATTGAACAGGCAATATGTCCGCCAAAACCAAATGTATTGCTCATCGCATAATTAACGATTCTGGGTTGCGCCTTTTCAAGTGTTAAATTAAATTTGTTGGTAAAGTCTTGTTCAACAGTTTGCGTATTTATAGTTGGAGGTATAATGTTTTCCTGAATCGCTTTTATACAAGCAATTGCTTCGATTGCTCCGGCGCCTCCAAGTAAATGTCCGGTCATTGATTTTGTCGCACTAATATTTGCATTTGGGTTGATGCCAAATACTTTTTCCATGGCTTTAAGTTCACTTATATCACCTGTTGGAGTAGAAGTAGCATGCGCATTGATATAATCGATTTTGTCCGGTGTAATTTCGGCTTCTTCAAGAGCAAGCTGCATTCCCAGGATAGCGCCTTCACCATCAGGATGTGTTCCTGTTAAGTGATAAGCATCTCCGGCTAGTCCGCCTCCAACAATTTCAGCTATAATTACAGCATTTCTTTTTATCGCATGCTCATAGCTTTCTATTATCAAAGCACCGGCGCCTTCGCCCAAAACAAATCCATCTCTTGTAGTGTCAAAAGGTCGTGACGCTTTACTGCAATTATCATTTAAGGTAGACAATGCTTTTGAGGCATTAAAACCACCAATAGAAGATTCTGTAATTGAAGCTTCAGAACCACCACTAATAATCATATCAGCTTTTCCCCAACGAATATAATTAAAGGCATCTATAATTGCGGTATTGCTGGCAGAACAAGCAGAAACAGTAGTATAATTAACGCCGCGAAGTCCGTATTTAATAGAAATAGCTCCCGAAGCAATATTAATAATCCTTTTTGGAATGAAAAAAGGACTGAATCTTGGCACTCCATTCCCTAATTTGTATTCGCCTATTTGTTCTTCAAAAGTAGAAACACCACCATCGCCAGAACCCCATATTACTCCAATTCTGTCTTTATTTAAAGAATCAAAATCAATGTTTGCATTTTTTATGGCTTCGTCAGTTGCATACAATGCATATTGGGTAAATAGATCGTATTTTCTAATTTCATTTTTCTCGAAAATAGGCTTAGGATCAAAGTTTTTAACCTCGCACGCAAATTTGGTTTTGAATAGTGAAGTATCAAATCTTGTTATTTGTGCCGCACCGCTAACTCCGTTAATTAAAGAATGCCAGTATTCCGACACATTATTTCCAATAGGGGTTACAGCTCCTAATCCTGTTATTACTACTCTTTTCATTATTTGTGAGGTCTTAATTCTGTTAATATAGTTTCTTTTACAATTTCAAAATCATTCTTATCAGTAAGTCTTGATAATTGTACAATGGCAATCATATTTGTTATTATCATTAATGCTTTTGTTCTGGGTGCAGTTTCAAAATCAAATATTTTTTGCTCTTTTCCTTCTGTTAATACTTCAGTCAGCCAGCTAAGTACTAATTGTGCAAAGATTTTTAATTCGTCTTTTATAGATTCATCCAGCGTATTTAAATCCGTTGCCAGTGATCCAACAATACAGACTTTATTTTCATACTGAATTTGAGTATGAACGGCTAAGAAAGATTCAAGTTTTATTAAGGGAGATTCATTGGCGACTTTTTGCTTTAAACCTTCATATTTGGCAATATGTTCTTTTATGGTTGCTACACCAAGATCTGATTTTGTAGGGAAGTGATAATGAATTGAAGCCGTTTTAATACCTATGTCATTAGAAATATCTTTAAAGCTGAAGGCATTATAGCCTTTGTTTCTAATAAATTGATCTGCTTTATCTATAATTACTTCTCTTGTTTTCATGGCAATAAATTTTCAACAAATATACTACCTATTAGTAGATAGGCAAATTATTTATTGTTTATTTTTTAAACGATTAAGATAAATGGTTTAAAATGCCTGATAATTCTATTAGAAATAAAAACAAAAAATCTCTTTCGTGAAAAAGAGATTTTCTGGGTTTAATAGTATTTGGTTAGTCTATTATCGGTTAATTTTTTATGAATGCAGCGCCATTTCTGGTTTTCATTAACGGAAACATTTTAGATTCTGATAGTTTGAACTTTTCCATTACTAATCTGGCTGTCAGGTAACATATTGTCGATTCGGCACCTTGATTTAAGTTTATATTTTCTTTTTCGAGTCCATCGTAACCTCCGCCGCTTACGGGATTATACATAATTTGATTCAGGTGATTTTTTCCTAAAAACCAGTTAAAGGCAATCTTCATTTTGTTTTTATATTCCGGAATGTGAAAAGCATTATAAAATGAATTTAAAGTTTGAATTGTATAAGCAACATCTATAGGTTGTTCTCCGTATTCTTGCGGTTCTGAATCTCTATGCAGCCATCCATTATTAGAGATTACTTTGAAGTTTTTATTCACAAACATTTTCGACATTAAGAAGTCAAGAGAATCCAATGCTACTTTTTTATAAATAGGTTTGTTGGTTGTTAAAAAGGCATAAAGCATTGATTCCGGTAAAATACCATTTCCGTAAGTTAGATAGTTTTCAAACCATTTCCAGTCGCCAGAAGCATGAATTTCATAATTAGAAAGCAATTTTGCGTTTAGTTTATTGATAATTGCGGCTACGTATAAATTAGGCGCAACCAAATAATACAGATACAAACCTTTTGTTGCAAACCCAATAGAGCGCGGCGATTGAATATTTTCGGTCCATTTTAAGGAGTTTTGAAAACATTTTGCAGCTTTTCTTGAAATTGTGTCCGGTAAAATATTTGCATTAGAAATCACTGCTCCTAAAGCCCAAATTGCTCTTGCATTTGAATCTTCCAGGTTTACTTCGGCATTTTGCTCTACATGCTCACGGTTTTCCTGATCAACATAGTTAATGAAGTTTCCTTTTGGTTGCTGACAACGTACAATAAAATCTAAATAGATTAGAATATAGGCTAAATCTTCTTTATCGCGCGTTAGTTTATAATGCATGCAAATCGCAATTAGAGCGCGTGCATTATCATCTAATGTATATCCGGAATCAAGATCAGGAACTGAGATTTTGCTGAATTGAACAATGCCTAAATCTGTTGTTAGTTTTTTGATGTGTTCTAATTGAATTGACGGATAGTTGAATTTAATTTTGGCAGGATTTTCAATAAGTTTTTTATAGGTATTTATGTGAATAATGGCTACGTTTTCCCAAGATGAAGCTCTTGTTTTTCTAAAAGCGTTGATTCCCATTTCTTGTCTTAAATTTTCATCAGAGATTAATTTAAGTGTTGCTTCGGCAAATTGATCTGCGTTTCCAATATCAACTAAAAAACCACAATCGGCGGTTAGAACTTCACGTGTATGCGGAATTTTTGACGCAACTATTGGACAAGCACAACTCATTGCATACGAAAAAGTACCGCTAACGGCCTGATTAGGATCTTTAGAAGTAAATAAATAAATATCAGTAGCTTTTAAATAATCCAGAAGTTCATTAGTATCAAGATATTTGTTTATAAATTGAACATTATCTTTTAAATTCAAATCGGCAACCATACTTTCCAGTTTGTCACGATAAGCGTCAACACCATCAACGATTAGATTTGGATGTGTTTTTCCGATAATTAAATACAAAACATTTGATTCTTTTTTGATAATTTTTGATAAAGCCTGTAAGCCTGTTTCGATATTTTTACCTTCTCCCAAAAGTCCAAAAGTTGATAGTATAATTCGATCCTGAAAACCAAATTTTTCTTTGGCCAGCATTGGTGTTTCATAAACAACAATATGAGTGCCGTGAGGAACGCAGGTAATTGCAGATTCCTGAATTTCATAATCATTTATCAAAATTTCTTTTGACTGATTGGTCATTACAAAAGCGGAGTTGCCGTAGGACAAAAGCAATTTCACAAAAGTTATCAACTCATTATTAGGATTCGGAATAACGCTGTGAAAAGTAAATGTTACTGGCTTTTTTATCACATTTAAAAACTCTAATAAATGGTCTCCGTAATTCCCTTCAAATAAACCAAACTCATGCTGAATGTGAACTAATTTTACAGCAGTATCTTTATTGATTTCTTCAGCAATACGAGCATATTCCTCTTTATTTTTGGTATTTAAAGTATAAGCTTGCGTTGGTTTTTCTTTAGGTTTATTAACCAGTTCACAAATTTCGCAAGTAATTGATTTACCATAAACATCAGTAATTCCTTTGATTGTATCCTGAGTATAAGTTGCTATTCCGCATTGAGTTGGAGGAAATGTAGATAGAAAAACTATTTTTGATTTATTTGATATCGTTTTCATGGGATGCCGTTTTATTTCGTTTAATAAGTCGTTAAAGTTCAATAAAGCCACGACATTTTTTATCGGCGGCTCCGTAATAAATCTAATAGGTTATTAAAAATGGCAGATCTCATAAACCATACCTTTCATTATATATTGGGCTGGCTTATAATGGGTTTTGATAGGCTCTGAAATTTTATCTAAAATTACTTTAAGCAATAAAATGGCGATTAATCCAATCGATCAAAAAGTTAGCCCAAAAAGATTTGTATGGGGAATTTTGAACGAAAAGAGGGAATTATAAAATTAGTTTAAAATTTTGATTTATAGATTGTTAAAATGTAAATTTAACGTTTTTAGAAAAAGTTTTTTTGTTTCAGGTTTCAGGTTTCAAGTTGCTGGCGGTTTGAAACCTGAAACCTGAAACAAAAAAAACTTGAAACAAAACTACCTGTGTAAAGAGTAATATTTTCGAGTTATAAAAGCAATTGGAATTCCGATGCAGAAAATCAGAATTAAGATCGAAAGAATTAAAGGAAAATCTAAATGTTTTTCTGGCAATACCGGAAATACCACTGGCAAAACAACCAGATTCATAGCAATCCAGACAAAAATGCCATAAAAGATTCCGGACAACAGCGTATTCTTTTTTATATAGGAGAAGTAAGGATAAATTGTAAAATAAAACCAGGCAAAAATAAAAGCAATAAAGTAGTGCAATAATAATCCGTATAATGCCATTTGCGAACCGCCGCTGTAGGCTTCCTTTTTAAAGATTCCGCTTGCAATAGATTGCAGAATTTTTATAGGTGTTGTTTTTTGAAATAGTAGAGCGTAGAAAAAAAATGCAGCAAGTATATCGAGTGTTCCGGCAATTAACCCCGACAAAAATATGGTTCCTGATTTTGATGTCATTTATATAATTTTTTATAATTTATAATGTTGTTATATAATGATGAATTTTTTGTAGTTGATTAGTATGCCTTTGAGAATGAATAAGAGCGAAATTAATCCATTCATGTATCGTAAAATTTTCAAATCCCGGAACATTAAAATCGAGACAAGTTAGTGTTAAATCATTGTTTTTGGATGCACTTAACAAATCAGATTCTATTTGATGCAGCGATAAAGTTAACGAATTTTTATCGTAGTTTTTTATTTCAGGTCTTAGGAAATCCGGCGCATCCATTTTAGTATTGAAATTGAGAAAAATAGCCTCGAGTTCTTTTACATGTTCGTCATGTTTTCGGATTGTTTTTTGTGTTTTTCCGGCAAATAATTCGGGATATCCTGAGTTTCCCAGGATTATATGCTGCACGACCTGACCAGGTGTCCAACTTCCTTTAAATGGCACAGAATTTATTTCTTCTTCAGAAAAAGAAGAGAGTATCCCATTTAGATTTTTAAATGTTTCAACTATATCTTTTTGAATTGTTGCGCTCATTTTTTCTTGATTTAGAAATTGGATTCGTTATTTGATAACAGATGTTATCCACCAAACATTTCCAAAAGGATCTGTTACCCCACAGGTTCTGCCATATTCCTGATTGCTTAATCCCATTAAACTTGTGGCACCATGATCTAATGCTTTTTTATAAGTTTCGTCTGCATTAGGCACATAAACAAACAAGTTAGAGGTTTGTTTTGTCCAGTCTTTAGTTTCATCAGCAACCATAATGGTACTTCCGTCAAGAATAATTTCGGCGTGCATAATGGTTCCGTCTTCGCGTGAAGCTTCTGTACCTAATTTTTTGGCATTGAAGACTTTTTGGGTAAAATCGATGAAATTTGAAGCACCATTTAAAATTAAATAGGGCATAATACTTTGATGATTTTCGGGTAAATTCATTTTGTAAGATTTGAAGTTTGTAGTATTTCAAAAATACAATAAAAAATTTAAAATTTTGATAATCAATAGATTGTATTCTAAAAAAAAGATTATAAAAGCACTTCGCACTCGTAACCGTAAGAATCGAGAAGTTCTATTATTTTTTGATTTGAAAAAGAAGAAGCATTGATTCGTAGAATTTTATCGCAATCTTCTAAATCAAAATTGATCGCGCTATTTGGAAAATGCTCAAGAAGTTTCCCCACAATCATTTTAGATTGCTCCACTTCCTGAACATTTGTTTTAAAAACTTCTATCATCACGCTGAAAGTTTATAGAGCGATATTTTTATATCGCTCAATTTTATGATAATATATATAAGAAATCGCCAGAATCACTAAAAAGATTAAGGGAAAAAATGCTTCGAATCCAACTCCTTTAATTACAAAATAACTTATTGATGCGAATATAAAATCGAAACCAAATCCGGCATAAGCCCATTCTTTTACGTTTTTAGGAATTGATGGAATCACTAAAATTAAAACTCCCAGAATTTTAAAAACGACTAAGGCGTTTCCAAAATATTCAGGATATCCTAAATGTCTGATTCCCTCTTTAGCCTCCTGACTTTGAGAAAACAGCGCCGGCATTACACCTTCAAATAGGAAAATAATAATTGTAGTAATCCAGAAAATAATTTTTGCTTTCTTCATGATTTGTAATTTTTAAATAGTTATTAGTTAATGTATTACAAACTTACTAATCTTATTTTTCTGATAGAATACTTATTTACGACTATTTTAGGGGCATTTTGGACAAGATTGGGGGATTTTGGATTTGTAGACTTTTGTAGACTTTAGATTTTAGAAGAAAGATTTTAGATTTTTTTACGATAAAGTAACCCAAAGTGTGTCCTTGCGAGGAACGAAGCAATCTCACTACTAAATGTAACCAGTTGTCTGATTCAGCAAGTGAGATTGCTTCGTTCCTCGCAAGGACAAAAATACGAGTACAAAAAATGGAAATAGTAAAATCCGCTTAAATCTGCGCTTTCGCGAAAGCGAATCCGCGTCATCCGCGTGCCATAATTAAGCCTTCAAAACATAATTCTTAATCACAAACAAATCTTCAAAGCCCAATCTGGTATAAATATCCTTTCCCATTGCAGAGGCTTGCAGTAAAGCATAATCAGCTTTTAAATCTATAGAAAGATTAAGGGCAAATTTCATGATTTCTTCAGCAAGACCTTTTCTGCGCATTTCCGGGATTACGCCAACGCCGTGGATTCCGATATTGTTTTGAGTTTGAAAAAGCATAAAAGTTCCAATTGGCTGATTTTCGAGAGAAACCAGATAAAAGTGAACATCATTATGATTATGAATCAGGATTTCTTTGCTGATTACGTAACCAAAAGCATTTGGATATAAATCTGCCCAAATTTTAGCATCCTGTTCATTAGAAACTCTTTTGAAACTTAGATTATGCTGTAAAGTAAATTTTTGATCTAATTTTAATGCCATTGCCACTTGTTCCGTTTTTATTTCGAAACCGTAGGCATCTAGTATTTCATTAGATTTTGTTCCGAATATATCCCAATAAGGCAAAGCCAAACCTGAATTAGATTGCATGGTTTTGATAATATCGGGCAAATCTTTTTTAGAAATATCTCTGCGAAGCCATAATTTATTGGGCCAGCCTGAATTTTCGATTTTAGAGTATTCGAAAGTTTCATTTTTATGATAGGATAGGAAAGGGGCACCAACGGTTTTCCATAAACCGGTAAGATTATTTATGTTGTCTTCGATTAGGTTTATATTTTTCATTTGGATATTAATTATGAGAATATAAGGCAAAGTTAGTTTTTGCTTTTAGGAGAAACCTTTACATATGTTGATTTACATATCTTTTTCGAGAGTTTTTCTAATTCGGCTTAATTGCGTTGGAGTAATTCCTAAATGTGAGGCAATATGAAGCAGCGGAATTCTTTCTGAAATGTCAGGATGTTTGGATAAAAGATGCAGATATCTTTCGGTTGCATTTTCCATAACCAATGAAATTTCGCGCTGTTCTTTCTCAATTACCCAATTCTTTTCCAGATAGGCAATATAATAGTTTTTAAGCTCATTGTTTTCATCAATTAATGCTCTGTATTTTTTGTAATTAAGATTGATCAAAACAGAATCTTCAAGTGCTTCTATAGTAAAATCAGAAGGAGTTTGTTGGAGTAAAGAAGTTTTAGAACCTGCGAAATCGCCTTCGAGAAAAATATTTTTATTATAAATATTCCCTGTAGAATCGGTAATAAAAGCTCGCAGAGCACCTTTGGCTATAAAATGAATTTCTTTAGCAATTTGTCCGTTTCTTAAAAGTATTTCTCCTTTTTTTATCGAATGAAATTCAGCGATGTTTTTAATCAATTGCCAGGATTGCTCAGAAATAGGAGCGTAGCTTTCGAATTTTAATTTTAAATCGTTGAGATATTTGGTGTGGTTGGTTGACATTTTATTGAAGTTTTGCTTATCAAAAATACAGAAATAATGCGGATTAAATGGCACGCGGATGATACGGATTCGCTATCGCGAAAGCGCGGATTGTCACGGATTTTTTTTCTTATGTGTCCTTGCGAGGAACGAAGCAATCTCACTTGCTAAATCTATCCTCATTTTATTATACTCAATCTTGTCAGTCTGAGCGAAGTCGAAGACCCGCAACGTAAGTAAACACAGCAATAAAAAAATCCGTGCAGATCCATACAAATCCGCGTCATCCGTGTGCTATTCATGCTCTATAAAAATAAAAAATCAGCAAAAATCCGCGCTTTCGCGATAGCGAATCCGTGTCATCCGCGTGCCATAACCATAACAACAGCATAAAAAAACGCTGCAAAACCTAAGTCTCACAGCGTTTTCATCTCAAAAAATAAATAATTAACGGGTATTATTTCCAACCACCGCCTAATGCACGATACAAATCAGTATTGGCAGATAGTTGCTCTCTTTTTATGTTTGCCAATTCTAGTTCGCTTTGCAATAAATTTGCTTGCGCAGAAAGAACTTCCAGGTATTCAGCCATACCATTTTTGAATAACAAATTGGCATTTTTAATGGCTTGTTGCAAAGTTTTTACACGTTCTTTTAGAAATGATTCTTGTTGTTGTAATTTCTCCACTTTTACTAAAGCGTCAGAAACTTCGCTAACAGCAACCAAAACTGATTGTCTGAAACTTAAAACTGCTTTTTCTCTTTCGGCAAGGGCAATATTATATTGCGTTCTTACCTTTTTATTGTTCAATAAAGGCTGAGTTAAACCTCCTGCAACAGTTCCGAATAATGAAGCCGGAATATTGAACCAATTACTGGCTTCGAATGAATTTACTCCGCCTTGAGCAGTAATTCTAAGCGTTGGATACAAGTCGGCTTTTGTGATTCCTACATTTGCATTGGCTACTTTAAGCGCTAATTCGGCACTTTTTACATCTGGTCTTCTGCTTACTAATGAAGACGGAACTCCAATTGCGTTGTTGTTTTTAACTTCAAGAGTGGACAAACGAATACTTCTTTGTTTTGAATTTGGAAAAGATCCTGTCAAAACGCTTAAAGCATTTTCCTGAATCGCAATATTTTGTTCTAATTGCGGAATCAATTGCGCTGAAACTAATTTCTGTGCTTCAGATTGTTGAATCGCCAATGAAGTTGTTTGCCCCGCATCATATTTTAATTTGATAATATTGGTTGTACTATCGTTTAATTTTAGATTTTGTCTGGCAACATCCAATTGTGCATCCAACATTAACAGGTTGTAATATCCTTTAGAAACATTAGCTACAATAGTAGTTTGCAACGCTTTTTTAACTTCTTCTGATTGAAGGTAACTTGCAAAAGCTCCTTTTTTCTGATTTTTGATTTTTCCCCAAATATCAGCTTCCCACGAAAGTGTTGCTCCGGCAGAATAGTCATCAATATACTTTTGGCCCAGAGCCTGACTCAAATTTTTTCCTGTAAAACTATTGTCTGACGGATTGCTTGTGCTGGCGTTCACATTTAAATTAACCTGAGGAACATTTCCCCATTTTGATTGTGTGAATCTGTATTGTGCAATTTCGATGTTTTTAACAGCAATCTGCAAATCATTGTTTCTGGCAACAGCGCTATCGATCAATTGAATAATATCTTTTTCGGTATAGAAGTTTTTCCACTCCACATCAGCGATACTTGTAGTATCTTTTGAAACCGATGCACTCCTGAAATTTTCAGGAATTGCATCTTTTGGAGTTTCAATATCCTTCGAAACCTTACAGGATATTATTGTGGTGATCAAAATAGCGATCATCACGATTTTGGTTATATAATTTTTCATTTTATGTTTTGTCATTAAATTTCTGTACAAGTATCTTTTCTATTATCAAGATCTTTTGAGATTTTATAGGATATGTATCCAACGCCGGCAATAATGGCTATTAGGATTGTCGTTATATAGTTTTCCATTTTTATTTTTCTTCGTTATGAATTACGGCTACTGGTTTTCCAGAAACCTTTTCTTGTAAATGTTGGAATACGATGAATAAAACCGGGATGATTAACAACCCTAGAATTACTCCTGAAACCATACCTCCCGCAGCACCAATACTAATAGAGTGGTTACCTTGAGCTGACGGTCCTGTGGCGCTCATCATCGGGATTAATCCCACAACAAAAGCTAGTGACGTCATAATAATTGGTCTTAAACGTAGTTTGGCAGCATCTATTGAAGCTCTGACTAATGCCTGACCTGATTTTCGTTTTTGGACGGCAAACTCGACAATCAAAATTGCATTCTTGGCGAGCAGTCCAATTAACATTACCAATGCAACTTGTACATAAATGTTGTTTTCAATTCCGGTCAAGCCGATGGCAACAAATACTCCAAAAATACCTGCAGGAATTGATAAGATTACGGCCAATGGCAAAATGTAACTTTCATACTGTGCAGCAAGTAAGAAATAGACGAATATCAAACACAGTAAGAAAATCGTTGCTGACTGACCTCCAGAAGAAATCTCTTCGCGAGTTTGTCCTGAAAATTCAAAACCATAACCCGCAGGTAATTGTTGTGCTGCAACTTCCTGAATTGCTTTAATGGCATCTCCGGAACTAAATCCTGGTTTTGGAATTGCATTAATCGAAATCGAATTAAACAAATTGTATCTCGAAGCGGTTTCTGAACCATAAATACGGCTTAGTTTTACTAAAGTATTTATTGGCACCATTTCGCCAGTTTTGTTTTTTACAAAAACTCTGTCAATTGATGATGGATCAGCTCTGTCAGCAATATCAGCCTGAACAACGACTCTGTAATATTTACCAAATCTATTAAAGTCTGATGCCTGAGCACTACCAAAGTAGGTTTGCATGGTTTGTAAAATGTCTTTTACATTTACACCCAATTGATTTGCTTTTTCGTCATTGATGTCCAATTGCAATTGAGGATAATCGGCTTTGAAAGAGGTAAATGCTACTGCAATTTCCGGACGTTTCATCAATTCGCCAATGAAGCTTTGAGAAATTCCACTAAACTTATCCAGTTTTCCTCCGGTTTTATCCTGAAGAACTAAATCTAAAGCTTCAACGTTACTAAATCCCGGAACGGTTGGGAAACTAAATACGAAGAAACTTCCGCCCGTAATAGCACCTAGTTTTCCTTGAACATCAGCCATAATTTTGTTGATGTCTTTGATTTCTCCACGCTCTTCATTTGGCTTAAGCAATACAAAAACAACTGCTGAAGATGGACTTGTAGAATTGGTCAATAAGTTGAAACCAGAAATTGCGGTTACAAATCGTGATGCATCTAAACCTCTTAAAGTATTTTCTGCCTGAGTCATTACTTTTTGAGTTCCGTCAAGAGATGTTCCTGATGGCGTATTTACTGCAATCGCAATAAAACCTTGATCTTCAGTTGGGATAAATCCTGCAGGAGTTGTTTTAACCATCACAATTGTTGCGAAGGCAATTAAAGCTAATCCGCCTAAACTAACCCATTTATTACGAATTAAGAATCTTAGTCCGCCTACATAACGATTGGTTAAAGCATCGAAACTGTTATTGAATCCGGCAAAGAATTTTTCTTTAAATCCTTTTTTCTCATAAGCAGCATCACGATTTGTTCCGTGATTGTCTTTTAAGAATAATGCTGCAAGTGCAGGACTTAAAGTTAAAGCATTTACTGCTGAGATTACAATTGCAATCGCCATCGTAAAAGCAAACTGACGATAGAAAACTCCTGTAGAGCCTTCCATAAAACCAACCGGCAGGAATACAGCAGCCATTACCAGCGTAATCGAGATAATAGCACCCGTTATTTCGTGCATTGCTTCATGTGTTGCTATTTTTGGAGACAAGTGTTTGTGCTCCATTTTCGCATGCACGGCTTCGACGACCACAATTGCATCATCTACCACAATACCAATCGCCAGAATTAATGCGAAAAGCGTTAGAAGGTTGATCGAAAATCCGAATAACTGCATGAAGAAGAACGTTCCTAAAATTGCTACAGGTACAGCAATAGCCGGGATTAATGTTGATCTAAAATCCTGAAGGAATATAAATACTACGATAAATACCAGAATAAAAGCTTCAAGTAAAGTATGCTCAACTTGTTCTATAGATTGATCCAGAGAAACTTTAGTACTATAGAAAATGTTGTGTTTTATTCCTTTAGGGAAATCTTTTGAGGCTTTCACCATCAATTTGTTAATGGCAACCTGAATATCATTTGAGTTAGAACCTGCTAACTGAATGATACCAATAACAACTCCTTTTTTACCATTTAAACGTGTTAAACTGTTATAAGAATAAGAACCAAGTTCTACTCTCGCAACATCTTTTAAGCGAAGTACTGAGCCATCTGTATTAGAACGTATAGCAATATTTTCATATTCTTCGGGTTTGGTTAATTTTCCTTTATATTTAATAACGTATTCAAAAACTTCTGTACTTCTTTCTCCAAATTTACCCGGAGCAGCTTCCAAACTTTTATCCTGAATTGCGCTCATGATTTCGTTTGGAGTCACTTTGTAAGTAGACATTTGAGTTGGATTCAGCCAAACACGCATTGAGTAATCTTTTGTACCTCCAAAAATACTGGCAGATCCAACTCCCGGAATACGTTTGATTTCAGGAATAATATTGATTTGGGCATAATTGGCAACAAAAGTCTGATCGTATTTTGACTCATCATCAGTATACATACCAATAGCCATGATAAAACTGTTTTGTTGTTTCGCAGTGGTTACACCTTGTTGCACAACCTCTGCAGGCAATTGACTTGTTGCCTGAGCAACTCTGTTTTGTACGTTAACGGCTGCCTGATCTGCATTTGTTCCTAATTTAAAGAAAACAGTAATTGCTAAAGATCCGTCGTTACTGGCTGTAGAACTCATATAAGTCATGTTCTCAACACCGTTTATAGATTCTTCCAGAGAAGGTGCTACAGAACGTAAAACCGTTTCTGCGTTAGCTCCCGGATAAACTGCTGTTACCAAAACCGATGGCGGC